>CALVJE010000045.1 GCA_944331725.1 uncultured Bacilli bacterium
CCTGCAGGTCCTGCTCCTATAATAACAACATCATACATATTATCACTACCTATCCACATACATTGTACTATAATTTTAAAAAAAAATAAATATATGGTAAAATGATAATGTGATTATTATGTATGAAGCAAAGAAAAATATTGATAAGTTAAAAAATGGAGAAGCTACTTTCTTTTTAGATCCTAATTTAGAAAAAGAGATAGTAAATAAATTTAAGGGTGATATTAATATATTTAGACCTTATGAAGAAGCTGAAAGGATAATTATTTATAAAGATTTAGAGCCTAGGGTTAGTCTATTTAAAATAATTACTAAAGAGAAACTAAGACATCAAGATATTATGGGAAGTATTCTTTCTTTAAACATAAAAAAAGAAGTCTTAGGGGATATTATTGTAGATGATAATAATTATTATTTTTATATCTTAGAGTCTATGAATAATTATATTTTAAGTTATTTTAATAAAGTAAGAAATATTAATATGTCATTAGAAGAATTACCTCTTGATCATTTAAAAAATTATAAAAGAAAGTATAAAGAAATAATAGTAAATGTTAAAAGTAATAGAGTTGATTTAATAGTATCTAAACTAACTGGATTATCTAGAAGAGTTGTTAAAGAGATGATTAGTAATAAAGATATTATCTTAAATTATCAAGTTTTAACTAATAACTCTTATCAATTTAAAGAAAATGATATCTTTAGTATTAGAGGATATGGAAAATATAAATATGTAGAAATTATTAATAAAACAAAAAAGAATAATTATTTAGTTAAGTGTTTAAAATACATTTAACTTGTTTTTTTATTCTTTTTTCTAAATCCAAACCAATAAACAACAAATGCTACAAAGATAATTACAAGAAGAATTAAAACAATATGAGAATAGTTATCCATAATACTTAAAATATCTGTCCAATTCTCTCCTACAATAGAACCTACTACTATTAAAACTGTATTCCAAATTAGAGAACCTAATACTGTATATATTAAAAATTTAGGAATAGGCATTTCACTCATACCAGCAGGAATAGATATTAAACTTCTAACTATTGGAACAAATCTACAAAAGAAAACTGTTTTATTTCCTTTAGTATCAAACCATTTATCTGCATTATCAATATCTTTTGCTTTTAATCTTAATACTTTACCTATCTTACCACTTATTATTCTTTTTAATCTTTCTTTATTAAAGATTTTACCAATATAATATAAAACTATCGCTCCTATTAAAGAACCTAGGGTTGCAGCGATTATCATACCTACAACATTTAATTTTGTATAAGTAGTCATAAAACCACCAAATAATAATATTACTTCTGATGGTATTGGGGGGAAGATATTTTCTATAGCGATTAATAGAAAAACTCCGATATATCCAAATTGATTCATAACCATTAATATAAAATCTTGCATAAAACTCTCTCCTATCTGTCTTTACCATTATAACATTTATAGTAGTTATAGTCACTTATTTTTGTATTTATTTTTTAAATATTCTTCTTCTAAGAAATATTTTTTATTTATCTTTAATAAATGATGATAATCTCTTTTAAAACTATTTTCATCAGAAACTATTTTACTCTTTTTAAACTTATAATTGTATAGATATCTCTCTAAAAGGAATTTTTCTTTGTAGTAATTTGTTAATTTCTGTTCTTTTACTAATTTAATTAAAAGAAGAATAAATACTAAAATAAGATTTAAACTAGGGTTATATATAAATATTAAAAGAATTATAGTTAAAAGAAAATATGATAAGAGATAAATTATTTTAAAACTAAGGTTATAAGAAGTAAAATAACATATAAAACAATGAAGTAGTCTTCCTCCATCTAAAGGATATATAGGTAAAAGATTAAAGATTAAGATACTATAATTAATGGTTGTTATATCTTGATAGTAGTTAGTAAATATATTTAAAGATATTAAAATATAATAGCAGATAAGTTGCATAATAGGTCCCATTAATAAGACTAGTATTTCTTCTTTTAAAGAACAATTTATAGCGTGAGAAAACTTAGAAATACCACCAAAGGGATAAAATACTATTTTTTCTGTAGGCCATTTAAAAAGTAAAGCGGTAAAGAAATGACCACATTCGTGGACTAAAAGAAGAATAGATATTAAAAGAATAATTTGAAATCTAGCAGATAAAATAGCAAGAATAATAAATATATAACAACTCTTATCTATAGATATTTTATTTAAGATAGTCTTTATAACTAACAAAGTTACCTTCTTTTTGGAATGCTAAATAAATGGTATCATCTAAAGATTCTCCTATTAGGCTACCTTTTTCTATATAATCATACATATTAACATTACTATTTATATTGCCATAAAAAACATCTACCCCATTCATCTGTTGGACAATAACTGTTTTACCATATTTATCCTTATCTCCTATAAAAACAACAATACCACTATCTATTGCAGGAACTAAATAATTATTACTAACTGTTAATTTTACTCCATCTTCATATAAACTCTGATCAGAATAAGTTAGTTTTTCAACAAAAGTTTGTGTTGTTTCATTATCTTCTTTACCTAAAAAATATTTATCATATAGTTCTTTAAAGTCTATAAATGGTAAAGAAGTATTATAAACATATTTATTAAACATTGCTTTAAAATCTGTATTAGTTTTAAAACCTATTAAGAGTATCAATGTAACTATAATGGTTAATAAAACTTTAGTTGTAACTTTATTTATAAATTTCTTAAAATTATTAGTATTATTATTCTCATTCTTTTTTTTATAAAATTTTGACTCTACCATATCTATCCTCCATATATTAAATTATATGAAGAATTAAAAGAAAAAAGACATTAGTTAATATGTCTTTTATGTGGTAAATATTTACAAATTAAGTAAAGTATTTCACCATAGATTATATTAAGTATTAAACTATTTCCTATTAAATATAAAATATTATTAATATTTATTGGAACAACATTAAATACTAGTAAAGATATAGCATATATTAAGTGATATATAACTATTATTAAGATAATAAAGAAAAGTGTTGTTAACATATTAGATTCTAACTTTTTATATAAGTAAACTATTATTAAAGCTAGTAGTAAAAAGAAAATAGTATTAGCGAATAGTAAGTTAGTATAGAATAAATCATATAAAAAGCCTACTATTCCTACTAAAATATAATATTTATTTATCTGTTTCTTAAAGAAAGGACAAATAATAATAAGGCTTACAATAGTAAAATATGGTGTAAATAGTGATAAATCATTTATCATATAGGGAAGAAAATTAGTAAGAATACCATCTAAGAAAAAAGATATTATAACAATAACTATTTGAAATATCACTGTTTTTCCTCCTTAAGGATTGTAACATAGTGAATATTATTAAAATCTTGATTAGTCTTAATACCTAAAGTTTTACTTAATCCATATTTATCATTAGTAATAGTTTCTACTTCCCCTATATATATTCCTCTTGGAAACATACCACCTAAACCACTAGTTGTTACAACATCTCCAACATTTATCTCTACTCTACTATCAACTCCACTAATTTGTACTAAATCACTATCTTTATCATAACCACTTAAAATAGCGTTAGTCTCTCCTGTAGTTGTAGCGATGGATACAGATACCTTATTATTAACATCATTAGCAGTTATTAATTTTATTTCACTAGAAAAATTAGTAACTCTTTCTATTTTACCAATAAGACCATTTTTGGTAATGGCAACCATATTCTCTTTTAAACCATCTTTTTTTCCTTTATCTATTGTTAAAGTTTGATACCAATATCCTTTATTTCTAGTAATGACAGTAGCGTTTACAACATCATAACCTGTTAAAGTTTGATTTAAATCTAGGGCATCACGTAATTGTTCTATTTCTTCTTCAAGATGAACATTTAGATTTTTTTGAATTACATAACTTTCTGTCAAATCTTCACCTTTATCATCATTTAAAGAAGTAAATGGTAACATCACTACTTTCATTATTAAAGATGATACATCTTTTAAATAGCTTTCTACAACAGTTTGTTTTCTATTTGATGAAAGTGAGTAAAATAGAATAAAAAAGGAACAAAAAATGACGATAATAATTATTATAATTTTCTTTTTCTTTTTATTTTTTCTATACATATTAATATTCCTTTCAAGATTTAGTATACCCGGTTGTTTACTTTTTTTCAATTATTCTAGTAAATTATTTTCTAAAAAACTGAAATATTTGTCATCACTAATAATTAAATGGTCATAAATAAGACAACCGTGCATCATACCTAACTTTACTAAATAAGTAGTAAATTCTATATCTTTAGGACTAGGATTAACACTACCAGATGGATGATTGTGTAAACATACAATATAAGTAGCATTGTTTTTATAAGCTTCCTTAAATATTTCTCTTGGATGTACACTGCTTTTAGTCATAGTACCTTTAAATAATAATTTAGAAGCAAGGAGATTCTTTTTACTATCTAAATATAAAGCATAAAAGCATTCTTGTTTAATACCATAAAAAAATGATTTACTATAATTATAAATACTAAGTGGATCTTTTAATTTAACTTTCAATTCTTCTTCACCTAGAAATATTCTTTTACCAAGTTCTACTGTAGCAAGTATCTTTGCAGCTTTTACAGGTCCTATACCTTTTATCTTGGTAAGTTCTAGATAAGATAAATTAAGAAAGTTTTTCAAGTTACCTATTTCTTTTAAGAGTTCAAAAGCAAGTTCATTAGCATTAACATTTTTAACGCCTCCTTGAAGAATAATAGCAAGTAATTCACTAGTAGATAGACTACCAGCTCCTTTTTTTATCATCTTCTCTCTTGGTCTTTCAGTTTCTGGTATATCTTTTATTGTCAAAATTAACACCCCCTATTTATATTTTATACAGTATTTTAATTTTTACTCTAAAACAAATTCCTGATAGTTAGCTAGTACTACTTCATTTATAGATAAAATTTCTTCATTATCTTTTGTATTATTAATTAATAAATCCATCTGTTCTAAAGTGGCTAAAAATTCTTTATTAGAAACACTCATTGTTTTAATGGTGGTATTAATATTTAAATCTTTATAAAGTTTTTCTAATTTTTCTAAGTTATTACTATCTTTAGTAATAGAAAGATAAACTATGTAGTTAGCATCTTCTTTAGTAATCAGTTTAACATCTATATCTTTAGTAGCATTAGAAGCTTGTTCTAAACTACTATATGATCCTTCCATTATAAAATAAAGGCTATTTACTTCTTTTACAACCTCACTACTTTCTAATTTATATTGTTCAAATAAAAAATTCCCAAGAACTGATCCTAAAAGAATTGCCACTATCATTGTTACAAAAAAACTCTTTGTCATATTATCACCGTCTTAATACTAACAAAGTTTTTATTATTTTTTTGTCGAAAGATGTAGTAAAATTCCAATAAAAGTGATAAATTAATAGTAGGAGGAATTATGAAAAAGAAGATTTTATTATTTAGTGGTGTTTTTATTTTCTTAATTTTAGTTACAGGTTGTAGTAAAGAAAGTGAAAACTTAATTACTTGTACAAGGAGTATGAATCAAAATAACATTAAAACTAATCTTAAATACAACATTTCTTATGATGGTGATTATGTTACAAGAATTAAGAGTATTGAAACAGTTGAGACTGATAGTCAAGATATTTTGGATAGTTATAAAACACAAATTGAGTCTATATACAGTCCATATAGTGATGTAGATTATTATGAATATAATGTTAAAGTAGAAGATAATAAATTAACATCTACTGTTGATATTAACTATGAAAAAGTAGATACTGATAAATTACTTGAAATTGATTCTGCTAATGGACAATTAATAAAAGATGGTAAGATTAAAGTTAATGACATTAAAAGTGTTTATGAAAGCTTAGGTGCTATATGTGAAAATGACTAGAATTTCTAGTCTTTTATTTTTACTTTAATAACTTCTTTTATTTCATTATTCCTAATCGTATAGCCATCAATAGTTAAATTAGATTTAGTGTTTAGGATAGCAAAGCCAGGATAATATAACTCATTAAAATAACCGTTAGGTTGAATATCACTACAGCTAGTTATTTTCATATGTTGTCTTGTTTTTTTATATTTAAAGAAATGAGAATGGCCTCCTATTATAGTATCATAGTTATATAATGGCGGTACTAGTCTTGATGATTTTACTTCGTGTTCTAAAAATATTTTGTAATTATATATTTTTATATAACTTCCTCCATATCCTAAAGGAATTAAGTAACTAGTATTTAGTTCTTTCATTAAATCTATATTAGCTCTTTTAAATAATTCATCGTGATTACCAAATATAATATAAGTTTTTAAGAAGTCAGGATAATAGTCATAGGCTCTTTGTAGATGATAATTGCATATCTGTTCAATTTCTTCTTGTGTATGTTTTTCTTGTTGATTAAAAGTATCAAAGAAATCTCCAAGATGAAAAACAATATTTATATCATTATCTTTAAAGTATTTATAAGCCATCTCTATATAATAAAAATTATCTTTTTTACTACCTATATGAGTATCACTAATTAGTCCTACTCTAGATTCATTTAATTCTAATAGAAACTGTCTTTCTAAAAGTAAGTTATTAAACATTTCTTCTTTTTCTATAAAGTCTTTAATTCTTTTTCCATAATCTAATAATCCTAACATTTCACTTTGTGTATAATTATATTTATCTTTAATGTAATCAAAGTTATCTATAGTTAACTCACTAAGTATTAATCTATATTTATCACTTTTTTTCACTACTATCACCTTTTATTTAATAATATCATAATAATAAAAAAAGAACTAACTATTTAGTTAATTCTATATATCAAAAATTAGGTCAAGAACGGATTTCAAATTAATAAAAAGTACCTAATTAGTACCTAAAATTCAATAATAAAACCCTTATAAAATAAGGGTTAAAAGTCTAACTGGTGGCTCCAGCGGGAATTGATTTTCAATAATATTTAGTAATATTTTAAAAGAAAAAGCTTTATTTTATAACAAATAGCAATATAAAAAAACATAGTAAAATATACATTAATATATTTTTAAGAGGTAAATAAGGGGTAAAAAAAATTAGGATGCACAAAAAAAGACCTAGAGGATAAATAACCTCTAGGTTTTATAACTATTTATGGTAAAGATATTATTTTTATTGAACTGTTTCTTCTATATTTTTTGTATTTTGTTTTAGTCTGTCTTCAAGTTCTAACTCTACAATTAATTTAATAAGGTCAGTCAATAAATCTTCACTAATAGTTGCTAATACATAATAATTCAGTTTATTCTTATTAAAATAGTATAATTGATCTGCTTTTATATAACCATCTTTGCCATTTTTACTACCAGACACAATATCATTACTAGTAATACCAACATTTTCTTTAAATCTTAACTTTTTTTGCTTGTGTTCTTCACTTTTGAAGCTTGACATAACATTAGCTACAAAGTCATATTTTAATCCTCTTATTTCATTAGCATTATCATCTATTACAACAAATGAATGTCTAGGCAAAACAGTACCATCTTCACTTATATAATTATCTACTACAATAATATCTCCTACCTTACACATATAACCTCTCCTACCACTTACATATTTATTTTTGTTACTTTTGCTTTTTTCTTTTGTTTCAAAACTTCATCAGACCATTTAATTGGTATAATTTTATCATCCGGATTTTTACTTGGTGCTACTTCTGGTCTTACTTTAGTAAAAAAACCACTTGGAAAAGTTATATTTTTTTTATCCTTAGTCATACAGAAGCACCTCCATTCTCCTAAATATATAACACCTAACAATATAATATACTTTTTAATATATTATGTGCTATTTGTCGTGATATTATAACAGAACATTATATTTTTGTCAATAAAATAATGTATATAACCTTCTACTATTCTATAATTATTTTACAACAAATTATTTTATAAATTCAATATTATTTTGTTATTATTTTATAATAAATTGTTATTTTTTGTTAATTTTTATGTTTTTTTATTAAACTTTATGCTATTTTCTTATTATATATTATCAAATCCTATAGCACAAAAAAACAGGTAGAGCCAATTAACGCTCTACCTTTATTATTTAACTCTTAACTTTTGTCCTGGATATATTAAATCAGGATTAACAATATTATTCCAACTAACTAATTGATTTATAGTAGTACCATATTTATTGGCTATTTTAGTAAGATTATCTCCACTAACAACAGTATAATAAGTAGTACTGGATCCTTGATTATTACTACTTGGTATCTTTATCTGTTGCCCTGGATAAATCTTGTTAGGATCTGCTATATTATTGTATTCTGCTAGTCTTTGATAAG
>CALVJE010000046.1 GCA_944331725.1 uncultured Bacilli bacterium
TTTAAAAGAAGAAATACTAAAGAAAATAGAAGAAAACTTAGAAGAAGCTTTAACTATCGCTGATACTTATCATATTAATTATGATGAAGTACTAGAGATACTTAATGCTTTGAAGGAGGATAATAATGGATAATATAATTAAAGTTAATAATTTAACTAAAACGTATGATAACTTTAAACTAGATAATATTACTCTTGAAATAAAGAAAGGTAGTATCATTGGGCTAATAGGAGAAAATGGAGCAGGGAAGACAACATTAATTAAACTATTATTAGGTTTAATAAAAAAAGATAAAGGAGATATTTTAATATTTAATAAAACTGTAAATAGTAAAGTAAAAGAAGATATTGGTGTAGTCTTAGATGATTCATTCTTTCCAGAAGTTATTAAAGTAAAAGATGTTAATTCTATTACGAAAAATATCTATAAATCTTGGGATGAAAAATTGTTTTTTAAATATCTAAAAGACTTTTCTTTAAATGAAAATATGTTAATAAAAAACTTATCTAAAGGAATGAAAAAGAAACTAGAAATAATAACTGCACTTGCTCATCATCCTAAACTATTAATATTAGATGAACCAACTAGTGGATTAGATCCAGTTGTTAGAAAAGAAATATTAGATATCTTTCTAGATTTTATTGAAAATGGAGAGAACAGTATTTTATTCTCATCCCATATAACCAGTGATATTGAATCTATCGCTGACTATATAATCTTTATAGATAATGGTAAATTAGTCTTTGATAAAGAAAAAGATGATATCTTAGATAATTATGGAATAGTTAAATGTAATGATAGTGACTTTAAGAAGATTTCTAAAGAAGATATAATATCTTATCGTAAAAATAAATATAACTATGAAGTATTAGTTAATGATAAGAAAAAAGTTAAGAAAAATAACTCTAACTTAGTCGTTGATAAAGCAACATTAGAAGATATTATGTTATTAATAGTGAAAGGAGAAAAATAATGAAAGGTTTAATTATTAAAGATTTATGTGTAATTAAAAATCAAATGAAGAGTTTATTATTAGTACTAGCTTTATTTATCTTTCTATCAATTGCTAATAAAGATGCAACATTCGTTCTTTTCTTAATTCCATTTTATATGATTATGCTACTTATAACTACCTTTAGTTATGATGAATTTAATAAATGGGAATGTTACTGTAACAGCTTACCTCTTAGTAGAAAAGAAATAGTCAAAGCCAAGTATATATTATTTAATGCTTCCTCACTTATTCTTATAATACTAGGAATACTTGCATCATTTATCATTCCAAACTTCATAGAAAATACTACCTTTGAATCTATTTATGCAAGTATTATTGGTGTTGCCTTTGGTATATGTTTAGTAATATCTTTACTAATACCATTCTATTATAAATTTGGTTCCCAGAAGGGAAGAATAATGTTATTCCTTACCATTGCCATACTCGCTTTACTAATAGGAATGATTACTAGTTTAGATATCTTCAATAATATAGAATTAATGAATATAATAAATAGTCTAAATAATTTAAGCTTAGGAATGTTTACCATACTTTTAATAATAATAACAGTAATAATTATGGCTATCTCTTATTACATTTCTATTAAAATATATAGTAATAAAGAGTTTTAAATTCTCTAAATAATTTAGAGAATTTATTTTTTTGAAAAAAGTGTTGACAAAAATATATGTTATTAATATAATGTTAATAACAAGTTTAATTGCTTGCTAATTTTCAAATTTTTGATATTAATAAAAAGTTAATAAGAGGAGAAATATTTATGAAAGTTGAGAATTTAAAAGTCTATAATAAAGCTTTAATTGTTATTGATATGGTTAATGGCTTTGTTAAGGAAGGAGTGTTACACGATAAATCTATCACTAGAGTAATACCTAGGCAAATAGAACTTATTAAAGAATATAATAAAGAAAAAGAATTAGTTATCTTTATTCAAGATACCCATACTAAAGATTCTATGGAACATAAGAGATTTCCCGATTACCACTGCCTTAAAGGTAGTAAAGAGGAGGAAGTTGTTGAAGAGTTAAAACCATTTACTAATTTAGATAATACTATCTGTATACCTAAGAACTCTACAAGTTTTATGGAAGCACCACATTTTAGAGAAATGATTAGTAATGCAACTAATATAAAAGAATTTGATATAGTAGGATGTTGTACTGATATTTGTGTATGTAATGGATCTATTTCTCTTGCAAATTATTTAGATGAACATAATAGAGAAGCTTTAATTAAAGTACATAAAGATGCTATTGCAACTTATGATGAAGAAAATAGACAAAACTATGTAAATGCCGCTTACTTACTTATGGAACAACAGGGAATTCAGTTAGTTAAAAAAATTTAGAGTTTGATATTAATAGTTTAATAAAAAGAAAGGAATGATTTAAATGAATGAAAGAAATTTAACTTTATTAACTGATTTATATGAACTTACTATGATGAATGGATATTTTGATATGAGAAGGGATGAAAGAGTAGTATTTGATGTCTTTTATCGTAAAAATCCTTGTGATGGAGGATATGCTATTGTAGCAGGACTTGAACAGGTAATCAACTATATTAAAAATTTACATTTTGAAAAGAGTGATATTGAGTACTTAAGAGAATTAGAGCTTTTTGATGATGAGTTTTTAAAATATTTAGAAGACTTTAAATTCACTGGTAATATTTATGCTATTAAAGAAGGAACTGTTGTCTTTCCAATGGAGCCTTTATTAAAAGTAGAAGCTCCTATAATAGAAGCCCAACTTGTAGAAACAGCAATATTAAATATTATTAATCATCAAAGCTTAATTGCTACTAAAGCATCTCGTGTATGTGAAGCGGCTAAAGGTAATGCTGTTATGGAGTTTGGACTTAGAAGAGCTCAAGGACCTGATGCTGGAATATATGGTGCAAGAGCAGCAGTTATTGGAGGATGTTCATCAACTAGTAATGTTCTAGCTGGTAAACAATTTAACATTCCTGTCGCAGGAACTCACGCTCACAGCTTTATTATGAGTTTTGATAGTGAATATGAGGCTTTTAAGAAATATGCAGAACTTTTCCCAAATAATGCAACTTTACTAGTAGATACTTATGATACTTTAAACTCAGGTGTTCCTAATGCGATAAGGGTATTTAAAGAATTGAAAGAACAAGGTAAGATGCCTAAAAAATATGGAATAAGACTTGATAGTGGAGACTTAGCATATCTATCTAAAAAAGCTAGAACTATGTTAGATGAAGCAGGATTTCCTGATGCAACCATCTGTGCTTCTAATGACTTAGATGAATATTTAATTGAATCTCTAAAAGAACAAGATGCTAAGATAAATCTTTGGGGAGTAGGTACAAGCTTAATAACATCAAAAGACTGTCCTAGCTTTGGAGGAGTTTATAAACTAGCTGCCATTAAAAAAGGTGGAGAAATTATACCTAAGATTAAACTTAGT
Organism: uncultured Bacilli bacterium; assembly: GCA_944331725.1. The sequence continues at coordinate 3,455 of CALVJE010000046.1, forward strand.
GAAGATAGAGTAAAAATTACTAATCCAGGAGACAAACAAGTATTTAGATTCTATGATAAAAAAACAGGTAAAATTAGAGGAGATATTATTGGCAATACATATGAAAAATATAATGAAAAAGAAACAACTATAATGTTTGATCCTATAGATACTTGGAAAAAGAAAAAGTTAGAGAAAGGTACTTATACAGTTAGAGAATTATTAGAACCAATATTTATAAATGGAGAATGTGTATATAAAAGTGATAGTGTAATGGAACTTAGAGATTACTGTAGTAAAGAAAAAGAAACATTAAGTGAAGAGAATAAAAGATTTATAAATCCTCATCCTGTACACGTTGATTTAAGTTATGATTTATGGAATGTTAAAAATAAAATGATTGATGAAGAAAAGAAACTAGTTAAAAAGTAGGGATAAAAATGAGAAAAGAAAAATTAGAAGAGTTACATAGTTATATAGAAGAATTAAAAATAATTAAAAGAAAATTATTAGAAAAAAATAATAATTCTTATATAAAAGTAAAACACTATAAATGTATACTTAATAATGGTGCTACTATAGTAAGAGATAAAATTATAAAAGGAAAAAATAATGCTACTGTTATTATACCAGTTACTAAAGATAATGATTTTCTATTAGTTGTTCAACCAAGACCAGTTAAAGAAGGTATTCTTATTGAGTTTCCCGCTGGTTATATAGAAGATAAAGAAAGCCCTCTTTTATCTGCTAAAAGAGAACTTATAGAAGAAACAGGATATCATTCTGATAATATTAAATATCTTGATTCTTTCTATCAAGACCAAGGTTGTAGTGATTCTTATAACTATGCTTATCTTGCCCTAGACTGTGAAAAGGTAAAAGAACAAAACTTAGATGAAGATGAATTTATTAGATATTTCTTATGTAATTATGATGAAGTATTAGAACTAATTAAAATGGGGTATATTAAAGATATACAATCTAAATATGCTTTAGAGTTATCTAAAAAATATATTAAGAGGAGTTGATAAAAATGATGGAATATGGATTTATTAGAGTAGGGGCAATTGTTAATAAATTAGTACTTGCAAGTCCTATTGATAATGCTAAAGAAATAGTTAAAATGATAAAGAAAGCTTATAGTAAAGGTATTTCAATTGTTACTACTCCTGAACTTTCTTTAACTGGATATACTTGTGGAGATTTATTCTTACAAGATGAATTGCTTAATGAAACAGAGAAATCTTTAAGTATTATTTTAGAAGATACTAAAACTTTAGATATCATTTCTATTATAGGTATGCCTATAAAATGTAATAATCAATTATTAAACTGTGCTGTTGTTATATCTAAAGGTATTATTTTAGGTATAGTACCTAAAACTTATATTCCTAATTATAGTGAATTTTATGAAAAAAGATGGTTTACATCAAGTTTTAACTTAAAAGTTAATGAAGTTAAACTATTAGGACAATCTGTTCCAATATCTACTAAATTACTGTTTAAAGACAAAGAAAAAACTGATTTTTCTTTCGCTATTGAAATATGTGAAGATTTATGGAGTGTTACTCCTCCTAGTAATAATCATTGTCTAAACGGTGCATCTATTATCTTTAATTTATCTAGTAGTAATGAAATAGTAGGTAAGGACATTTATAGAAGAAATCTAATCTCTATGCAATCTGCTAAAACAATATCAGGTTATATATATGTAAGTAGTGGTATTATGGAATCAACTTCTGATTTAGTATTTGGAGGAGCTTCTTTAATTTATGAAAATGGTAAGTTATTAAAGTCTAATAAACGCTTTGAAATAGAAAGTAATTTAATCTATGCTGATATTGATGTTTTTAGTTTAATTAATGAAAGACGTCGTAATAGTAGTTATACAGGTAGTAGTTATGATGGAGACTATAAAATAATAGATATAAATATTACTGATAGAATTAAAGAATTAGATAGAAGTTATAAAACCTATCCTTTTATTCCAACTAATGATAAAGAAAAAAGATTTGAAGAGATATTAGAAATTCAAAGTAGTGCCCTTGCAAGACGACTAATTCATTTAAATAATACTAAGTGTGTAATAGGTATATCAGGAGGACTTGATTCAACCCTTGCTTTCCTAGTTATAGTTCGTGCTTTTTTAAAACTTAAACGTGATAATAAAGATATAATATGTGTAACAATGCCTGGTTTTGGTACTACAGACAGGACATATTTAAATGCCATTAATTTGGTTAAAGAATATGGTGCAAAGCTAAAAGAAGTCAGTATTAAGGAAGCAAGTATACTTCATATGAAGGATATTGGACTAGATGAATCTGATAGAAGTGTTACTTATGAGAATATCCAGGCAAGAGAAAGAACCCAAATACTTATGGATATCGCTAATATGTTAGGTGGTATTGTTATTGGAACAGGAGACTTATCAGAACTCGCTTTAGGATGGTGTACTTATAATGGAGATCATATGAGTATGTATTCTGTTAATTCATCTATTCCTAAGACTTTAGTAAGATATTTAGTAGAATATGTTAAAGATAATAGTACTGCTAAAAGAAAAAAAATATTAACAGATATCTTAGATACTCCAATATCTCCAGAACTACTACCTCCAGATGAAGCAGGTAATATCTTACAAAAAACAGAGTCTAGTATAGGTCCTTATGTTTTACACGATTTCTTTTTATATCATTTATTAAGATATGGTTCTTCTTTTAAGAAAATATATTTACTTGCTAAATTAACTTTTAAAGATAGTTTTACTGCTGATGAGATAAAGAAATGGTTAAAAGTATTTGTTAAGCGTTTCTATACACAACAATTTAAAAGAAATGCTATTCCTGATGGAGTTAAAGTAGGTACTATTAGTTTATCTCCAAGAGGAGATTTAAGAATGCCTAGTGAAGCTAGTTTTAAGAGAATTTTAGAAGAGGTAGATAACATATAGAAATTAGAATAACTAATTTCTATTTTTCTTAAAAAATAGTTGACAAAGAGAGATGTTATTAATATAATGTTAATAACAGAAATAATTCTGTAATTATTTTTAAAATTTCTTATTAACAAAATGCTACTAAGAAAAAAAGGAGGTATTTATGAATAATTTAAAGTTAATAGTTTTAGAGAACATTAAAGAGTTAGGAGAAAAAGTTAATTATGACTTAAAGAAGATTAGAGGAGAAAAAACTAATTATATGATAACAGTTAAAAACACTAGATTTTCTAATGGAGAAGGTAAAGTTAAAATAGAAGAAACTGTTAGAGATAAAGATATTTATATTATCTCTGATGTAGGTAATTATGATACTACTTATAATATGCGAGGATTTACTCATCATATGGGACCTGATGAACATTTTGGAGATATTAAAAGAACAATACTTGCCTTATCAGGATATCAAGAAAAAATTACTTTAATAATGCCTTTATTATATCAATCAAGACAACATAAAAGAAAAGGTAGAGAGTCACTTGACTGTGCCTTAGCTTTACAAGAATTAGAACATTTAGGAGTTAACCATATAATTACTTTTGATGCTCACGATCCTAATGTTTCTAATGCTATTCCAAATCTTCCCTTTGAAAACTTTTATCCTACAAATACTATCTTAGAAGATTTATTAAAAACTGAAGATTTAGAAGATATTTTAGTAATAAGTCCAGATATGGGAGCGATGGAACGCGCAAGGTATTATGCAGAACTTCTAGATAGCGATGTAGGAGTTTTCTATAAAAGACGTGATTTATCTCGTATTGTTAATGGTAAAAATCCTATAATTGAACATACTTATATGGGTAAAGATGTTAAAGATAAAGATGTTTTAGTAGTAGACGATATGATTGCATCAGGATCATCTATGTTAGAAGTAGGAAAAATGTTAAAAGAAAAAGGAGCTAGAAAAGTATATTTTATCGCTACATTCTCTTTATTTACAGAAGGAATAGAAGCATTTGATAAAGCATATTTAGATAATACTTTTGATAAACTTTACACTACCAATCTTTCTTATATACCAAAAGAATACAAAGAAAAGAATTGGTTTCATACAGTAGATTGTTCTAAAAACATTGCTGAAATAATTAATGCCTTACATAATAAAGAATCTCTAACACCTTTATTAAATGGTAAAGAAAAAATATTAAAGTTAAGAGGTGAGAAAACTTTATGAAAATAGGTATCTTTGGAGGTTGTTTTAATCCCCCTCATAAAATGCATAAGAAAATAGCTTTAGAACTTATAAAAAAACATTATGTAGATAAAATTATCTTTGTCCCAACAGGTAGTAAATATAAGTATAAAAATAATCTTTTAAGTGATAAAGTAAGACTAGAGATGCTTAAGTTAATGTGTGAAGATAATAATACTTTAGAAGTTAGTAATTATGAATTAAAAGACCAAATTGTTTATACTTATGAGACTCTAGATTACTTTAAAAATAAATATAAAGATGATGAGATATATTTTATATGTGGTACTGATAATTTAAGTTATATAGATAAGTGGAAAAAAGGAGAAGATATTTTATCAAATAGTAAAATATTAGTTATTAAAAGAAATACTGATGATATAAATACTTTATTAAAAAAATATAAAGACTATAAAGATAATATTATTGTTACGGAAATAGAAGAAAATGAAATATCTTCTACTAAAATTAGAGAAATGATATATAATAATAAAAGAGTTAATGATTATTTAGATGATAATATTTATTCATATATTAAAGAAAATAATTTATATAGGGAGATGATTTGATGAACTTTAAAGAAATTATACATATTTTACAATTAGGACAAAAAACAATTGCTACAATGGAGTCTTGTACTGGTGGTGGT
>CALVJE010000047.1 GCA_944331725.1 uncultured Bacilli bacterium
TGGTTAACTCCAAATCTATGTTGTTCATCTGTAATAACTAAACCAAGATTATGATAAGTAACATCTTCTTGAATTAAAGCGTGAGTTCCAACGATTATATCAATATCACCATTTTTTAACTCCTCATAGATTAAATCTTTTTCCTTTTTAGGAGTTGATCCAGTAAGTAAAGCCATACTTAAGTTATAATCAGCAAAGATATCTTTTAAATTACTAAAATGTTGTGTTGCAAGTATTTCAGTAGGCGCCATTAAAGCACTTTGATAGCCACTTAAATAATTTGCATACATTGCTATAAAAGAAACAATAGTCTTACCACTACCAACATCACCTTGTAATAATCTATTCATTCTACTCTTACTCTTTAAATCTTTAATAATTGTGTTAACAGCAGTTACTTGGTCTTTAGTAAGTTCATAAGGAAGATGCGAAATAAATTCATTTACTTTAGATTCATCTATATCCCTTTCAATTCCACTATTCGCTTTCTTATTCTCTTCTTTTAAATAATTAATTTTAAACATAAACTCAAATAACTCTTCATATTTAAGTCTTATCATTGCCTCTTTTAATTTCTCTTTACTAGGAGGATTATGTACTATATTTAAAGCCATTCTCTTATTAGAAAAATTATACTTTTCTTGATACTTTAAAGGAATACTATCGTGTATCTCTTTACTTTGACTAAGTAGAGCCATATTAATATATAAAGCCATATTTTTATTAGTTAAGCCATTAGTTAAATGATAAACTGGCTCTATCTTTACCTTATTAGAAAGTGATTCCATCTTTATTTCTGATGCTGTTATTACATTTTTAGGCTTATCAAATTTACCTATAACAGTAACAGTAGTACCAACAGTAAGTTGACTTTTTAAGAAAGCTCTATTAAATATTGATACCCCTACAACTCCACTAGCTGTTACAAGACGAAAATTCATCTTATTAAGTCCTGCTTTAAATCTAACTAATATAGGACTACTTTCTATCTTACCATCTATAATTATATGATCTCCATCATTTGTCTCTTCTAAATTGCCTCTAACTAAAAATTCATATCTAAAAGGATAATGTGTAACTAAATCATCTACTGTATTTATTCCTATCTTAGAAAGAAGTGTTAAAGCTCTAGGTCCTACACCTTTTATATCTTTTAATGCCATACACGCCACCTCTTTTTCTGTCTCATATTATAGCATATTTTTTAGAATTTTAAAAGAAAATAAATCATAAATCTTTAATTTACATATTAGAAGACTAATGATAAAATAAAACCTAATTAGGTGATTGTATGGATAAAGAAGATCTTTATGAATATTTAAAAGAAATAAACAAAATTCCACTTTTAACTGATGAAGAAGTAATAATGTATGCGAAACTTTATGAACAAGGGGATGAAAATGCAAAAAATAAACTAATTGAAGCAAATCTTCGTCTTGTTGTTTCTATTGCTAAAAACTTTGCTAATAGAGACTTACCATTTTTTGATTTAATTCAAGAAGGAAATATTGGGCTTATTACAGCAGTGGAAAAGTTTGATTATACCAAAGGTTACAAATTCTCAACTTATGCAACTTGGTGGATTAGGCAGACTATAGTAAGAGCAATTGATAATAAGTCAAGAACCATAAGGATTCCTGTTCATATATTGGAAATAGTTAATAGAGTGGAAAAATTTAAAAAACAGTTTTTATTAAATTCAAATAGAGAACCAACAGATGATGAAATAAAAAAAGAATTAAAAATTACAGATAGTACATTAAAAAGTGTTGAAGAAGCAAGGATATATGTTGAGTCTTTAAACAGTGCTTTTGGCAATAATGATGAAACAAAGAAACGTGAAAACTTTATTTTCAAAGAAGATGATAAAAATATTTTTGATGAAAAAATTGACTTACAAATATTAAAAGCTACTATAAAAAGAATACTAAATAAAGAACAATATTACATTATATATAAAAGAATTTTTGCAGAACCTCAATCTATCTTAGAAACATTAGGTAAGGATTTAGGAGTATCTAGAGAAAGAGTAAGACAAATAGAAAATGTAGCTAAAAATGTCATTAAAGAAAATTTAAAAAAAGAAATAAAAGAGACAACTAAAAAATATAGTATAAAACAATTAGATAATATGAATTTAACTCCATTAGATCCAGATATAATCACCCTACTACATTATTTGAAAGGACATTTAAAAGAAGAAGAATATTTGATCGCTTATAATAAAATAACTAAAAATGATAATACTTTATATTATCAAAATATGGTTACTGACTATAATAGTATAATTGATTATATAACAGAAATTATTAATAATTTATTTGCAAATAAAAGAAAAATATTTGAGTATTATAAAAGTAAATATAGTCTAAAGGAAATATTTGCTTTAGATATTGTACCAAATATCAACACAATAATATATTCAAAAAATTATTATAATTTTTTTTCAAACCTTACTTTTGAAGAAATAATAACTACTAAAAGTTATCAAGAATTTGATGAAAAAACTAAAAAAATAATTGCATATTACTTTAAAGTTCCTACTGACAACCAAAGAAATGGAAAATATATTTTAGAAAGAGATATGAATTTATGGTTATTAAATTACTATGATAATCACTTTTTTTCCTTAAAAGAACAAGAAATAAGAACTATTCTAGAAGAATGTAAAGATGAATTAACTGAAAAGCAAATTGAGGGAATAAGGTCATTGTATATAGACAAAAGAAAAAGCAATATAAAAGAATATAGTGCATATTTAGAATTTAAACTATTAAAATTAAAATATGGTATTAATAACTATTTTAGAATAGAATTAACAAAAGAAGAAATAATAGAAACTGTAAAAAAATGTCCTGCTTTACTTAATGAAACAGAAAAAAATATTTTATATGATGCATATGGAATAGATACAAAGCCTTTAAATAAAAAGGAGCTAACAATTAAATATAACTTAACTGAAGATAGAGTTAGAGATTGGCTACAAGTAATCAAAAAAAGAGTTTTAATAGAATACTATGATGTATATATGCATAATTATGATTGGAAAGAAAAGTATAATAATCTTTTATATGAATATCTAAATAATTCAAGATATAGTTTTAATGAAGAAACTAGAAAAGTACTAAACTTATACTTAGAAAATAAATCTTATAAAGAAATAGAGACTATTACAGGTTATAATAATTTACAAATATCAGCACTTATTACAGATGGAATTAGAGAAGCAAAGTTTTATTACTATAAAATTAAAACTCTAGTAAATGTTACAAATGAAGATATTAAAAGATTATCTAAAAAATATAATTATTCTAAAGAAGAACAACAAATAATTCAAGAATATTATATAGAACGAAAACTAATAAAAGATATTGCTGAAAATAAATCTAAAACTACTAGCATCATAACTTACTTGATAAAAGTATTTTATAAAAGATATTTAGATGAAATGATTCCTAAAATTGAAAAAGATAGTTATATAGAGGCTGTTACTTCTTATCCTACTGATTCTATTTTAAATGAAACAGAAAGAAGCATTATATCTTATAAGTATGGAATTAAAACTAAAGAAAATATTGATGGTATAGTTTTAGATGATAATACTTTACAAAAGAAATATTCTAAAAATAAAGTTCAATACAAAAAAATAATAGATACTATTGATAAGAAAATTAAAGAAAATCTCCTTGGTATATCATATCCAGAATATGGGCGTATTAAAAGAGATGAATTAAAAATAATTTTAGAAGATTATAATCTACCAATAACTACTATAGAAAGGGATTTTTTATGTGACTTACTAGGACTAAATGATCAGGAAGTTTTAGATGAAGAAAGTTTAGCTAAAAAATATAACATAGCAAAAAAATCATTAAAAAGAAAATATCAAAGAATTATTTTAACAATATTAGAATATAAAGGTAATAATAAGAAAAAGCAAATATCTTATGATAAAGATATTGTTAAAATATTAAAATACTTTAGTATATTTGAGCAAAAGATATTAGAAAAATATTATAAAGAAAACAAAAATATTAAAGAAATAAGTAAAGAATTAAATATAAATACTGATAAGCTTAGAGATTTAGTAATATACATAAAAATTCGTGTAAAAAAGCTTTTAACTAATTCTCTTAAAACTAAAAAATTTGATTATGAATATGCTAGAAAGGTTATAAATTATAAAGACTTTCCAATATATCACGATAAAGAACTATGTTTAGACATTTATAAAATGTATACAGGAGAAATTGGTGATGCTATATATACTAATAGAGAAATAATTGAAATTTTAAAATTAAAAGATAATCCTGAAGTAATAAGTAGAACAGTATCTATGGTAATGCTTTTAGTTGAGTTATATAAAGATGGATATAGGAAGAAGCCTTATATTGATAGAGAAGAAATAGAAAATTACTATTTGAAAAATCAAGATAAAATGTTAACTTTTCAAAAGAAAAAATATACAGCTTTTTTGGGTAAAAAACAAGCTATATATAATCAACAAGCAGATATACCTTTAAATATTGTTTATGATGTAATAAGAAGTAAAAAAGAAATGCCTTTTAATATTTCAAAAGAAACTAGAAAATCTATGATTATTTTTTTAAAAAGACATAAAGTGCCTTTGCAATTAAAATCTAATATAAAAAAATATTATCAAATTTCAAATAAAGACTTAATAAATGGAAAAGATAAAATTAAATTATTTTCTTTATTATTACCTATATATGAAGAATTAAAACAAAAAGAAAATAAATTAAAAAAATATAATCTTTAATAATTATAATGCATACCATTATATAGGAGGAAGTTATGAAAGTAATTGCAAATGGTGGGGCATCTACTAAAAATGTTGCAAGTAATACATTAGATGCTATTTATTTAGGATTTAAAGCTCCATATATTGATGGGTTTAAATTTAAACTTTATTTAACTAAAGATAAAGAAATTATTACTTTAAGTGATGATATAGTAGAATTATATACTAAAGGGCTTAATGAAATAGATGATTATACTTTAAAAGAGTTTTTACTTTTTAATGTAGGTAGTAATGTTCAAAAACAACAAATAGTTACATTGAAACAAATTCTTTATGTATTTCAAAATACTAATAAATATTTAATATTAGAACTTGCAGATCAAAAAGAAAATAATGCTTTATTTACTGATTTAGTTTTAAATATGATAAGAGGTTATTCTAATAGTATTAATATTTATTTAGAAAGTGAAAATGTAGAAATAGTTGAATATTTAAAATCTACTGATAATTCTTATCCTATTGGTATTAGAGTAACTGAGAATAGTAGAGACAACTGGTATGTTGATGTTGATTTTTATGATATTAATACTACTCTTTTAGATGATTTTAATATAAGAGATAAAGTAGCGGAAAATAAACTTATTATGATAGATCAAGTTAATAGAATGGAAGTATTTGATTTAATTTATGCTGAATATCAAGATATATTTAATTATATTTATATTATAACAAGTCAAATTGCTAATATTAATAGTAGTGAACAAATACAAAACAGAAGTTAGGGTTTAACTTCTGTTTTTATTATTTAAATACCTTATATTCTTTCTCCTCTACTTTAAGTAAAAATTTCTAAAAAAAATAAATAATTTTTTTCAAAAAGTGTTGACAAAATTACTACAAATGATTATTATAAAAAGCACCAATTCGGAATTAGGCGAATTGGTCGCTAGTATCACACTAGCCAACCCCTTTTTATTCTTTTTTAAGAGGCTGCCCTTCAGGGGGTGCAGTCTCTATTTTTATTTTTTCCTATGACGATAGTCAAGACAAAAATTAATCTCCTTCATATTTTATATAGTGAAAGGAGAAAAAGTATGAATCAAGAAGATTATGATAAAATTCGTGACAAATGTAAAGATTGCAAAGATAACTGTCTTTGTGAAGTTGTTAGATGTTTAGTTAATGATTGTACTGGTCCTACTGGACCTACTGGTAGAACAGGAGATAGAGGTCCTACAGGAGCAACTGGACCTCAAGGTTATCCAGGTCCTACCGGGGCAACAGGTCCTACTGGCCCAAGAGGTGCAACTGGTCCTACAGGGGCTACTGGAGCTACAGGATCTACCGGAATGCAAGGTCCAACAGGAGCAACTGGACCTCAAGGTTATCCAGGGTCAACAGGTCCTACAGGAGCTACTGGTGCAACAGGAGCAACAGGTGCTACTGGTCCATCAGGTGGATCATTCAATGCAGCTGCTATGATTCACGATGAAACAAATGTAACTGTACCTGTTAATGAAGCAATAAAGTTAGGAATAACTAATCTTTCTAATGGTGTTACATATGACCCACTTAGTGGAGAATTTATGGTACCACAAACTGGACAATATCTAATTAACTGGTGGTTCAATGTTAGAAGTAAAAATACTAACACAGAATGTGAACCTATCGCTTTAGGAATTGAATTACATCAAACTACACCTGGATTTAACCTTATCGCTCACTCATCTACGCACAATAGACTTTCTTGTTGTGATACAGGAACAATTAGTGGTAATGCTCTATTCGCTGCTAATGCTAATGACAAATTTAGATTCGTTAATACTTCAATTATTGACTTCCAACTAGTGCCAAATGATCGTTATTCTGCATCATTCTCAATTACAAGAATTAACTAGTTACAAGAAAAGGACACATCAAATATGATGTGTTCTTTTACTTTGCATTTCCAAATCTTCTATCACGTTTTCTATAATTGTCTAATGACTCTTCCAAACATTTACTATCAAAATCTGGAAAATAAGTATCTGGAAAATCATATTCAGTATAACTTGATTGATATATCATAAAATTACTAATTCTTTTTTCTCCACTAGTTCTAATAACAAAATCAAGTGGTGGTAAGTCTTGATAAAGATTTTTATTTACAACTTCTTTAGTAATATCTTCTATTTTTAAAGATCCTTCTAATACTTGTCTAGCAATTTTCTTAGTCATATCAACTATCTCATAGTCACCACCATAGTTAAGACAAATATTTAAAATACCCTTAGTATTATCTTTAGTATCTTCTGTTGTTTTATCCATACTATCTAAAACAGCTTTAGGAAGATTTTCACGTCTACCCGAAAATACTACTTTAACATTATTTTTCTTTATAGATTCTAATTTAGTATTAAATAATGTTACAAATAGTTTCATTAAGTAATCAACTTCTTTTTTCTCTCTTTTAAAGTTTTCAGTAGAAAAAGCATATAAAGATACAACTTTAATAGAAGTGTTTTTATAAATATAATCAAGTAAGCTAACAAGATTATCTGTACCAGCTTTATGGCCTGCACTTCTATTAAGTCCTCTTTTTTTAGCCCATCTACCATTTCCATCCATAATAATTCCTAAATGATTAGGATATACTAACTCTTTCATAACTACTCCTTATTTTTATTAGTTAAACTTTCATAGTACTCATAACTTTCTTTAGCATTATCTTCATTTTCTTGAAGTAAATCATCTGCTTCTTCACTGTTTATAATTTTTAATGATTTATATCTATCCTCTCCTGTTAAGTACTCTTGATATTTATTAAAGTCACTCTTTCCATCCATCTTAAACTCTTTAGTATCTGGATTATAATGGAATATTGGGAAATATCCGCCACTTGTAGCTTTCTTCTCTTCATCAATAGAGTTACTCATTCCTTTTAAGATACCCCAAGCGATACAAGGAGAGTATGCCACTATTATACTTGGTCCATTATATTTTTCTGCTTCTAGCATTACTTTAACTGTAGCGGCAGGGTTAGCGCCAAGAGATATTGCCCCTACATAGACATCAGGATTAGTTAATGCTATCTTCAAAAGATCTTTCTTAGCAGTCTTTTTACCTGATGAAGCAAATTTTGCAACAGCTCCCATTCTACTAGATTTACTTGCCTGTCCTCCTGTATTAGAATAAACTTCTGTATCAAGAACTAAGATATTAACATTTTCTCCACTATTTAGAACATGATCTATTCCATTATAGCCAATATCATAAGCCCAACCATCTCCTCCTACAGCCCATAAAGAAATAGGCATAATATATTTCTTTAGAGATTTTAAAGGCTTAATCTTAGTATGAGGAATAACAGAAAGTAAAGCTTTAGC
>CALVJE010000048.1 GCA_944331725.1 uncultured Bacilli bacterium
TTAGATTTAATGATTAATTCTATTTATACTAATAAGGAGATATTTTTACGTGAGTTAATCTCTAATGCAAGTGATGCGATAGATAAACTTTACTATGAGTCACTTACTAATAAAAATATTAAAGTTAAGAAAAAAGATTTAGAAATTAGATTAATACCTGATAAAGATAGTAGAACTTTAACTATAGTTGATAATGGTATTGGTATGACTGATGAAGAGTTAGAAAATAATTTAGGTACTATCGCTAAGAGTGGTTCAGAATTATTTAAAGAGAAAATGTCTGATGATAAAAATATGGCTATTATTGGGCAGTTTGGTGTAGGTTTTTATTCTAGTTTTATGGTAAGTGATGAAGTAGAAGTTATTAGTAAAGCTTATGATAGTGATAAAGCTTATCGTTGGGTATCAAGAGGTGCTGATGGATATTCTATTGAAGAAGTAGATTATGAAAAGAATGGTACTAAGATTATTTTACATTTAAAAGAGAATAATGATGATAATAATTATGATGAATATCTAGAGGATTATGCTCTAGAAAGATTAGTTAAGAAATATTCTGATTATATCTCTTATCCTATAAAGATGGAAATAGAAACTACTACTAAAAAAGATGATAAAGAAGAGAAAAAACTTGAAGATAAAACATTAAATAGTATGGTTCCTATTTGGAAGAAAGGGAAGAGTAGTGTAAAAGATGAAGATTATAATTCATTCTATACAGATAAATTTTATGACTATGAAGCTCCTTTAAAAGTAATACGTAGTGAAGTAGAAGGAAGATGCTCATATACAACACTTCTATTTATACCATCTCACGCTCCATATAATTATTATTCTAAAGATTATGAGAAAGGACTTGAACTTTATTCTAAAGGTGTCTTAATAATGGAGAAGTGTGCTGATCTTTTACCTGATTATTTTAGTTTTGTTAAAGGTGTTGTAGATAGTGAAGATATTTCTTTAAATATATCAAGAGAGACTTTACAAGATAACTATCAAATTAAATCTATCGCTAAATCTCTTGAATCTAAGATTAAGAAAGAATTAGAGAAAATGCTTAAAAAGACAAGAGAAAACTATGAGAAGTTCTTTAAAGACTTTGGAATGCAACTTAAAGTAGGTATTTATGAGTCTTACGGTATGGCTAAAGAAACATTACAAGATTTATTACTTTTCTATTCATCTAAAGAGAAGAAAATGGTTACACTTTCAGAATATGTTTCTAATATGAATGATGATGATAAGACAATTTACTATGCTTGTGGAGAGACTATTGATAAAATAGATTTATTACCACAAGTTGAATCATTTAAAGAAAAAGGAATGGATATCTTATATTTAACTGATTACTTAGATGAATTTGTCTTTAAAGTAATGATGAACTATAAAGAGAAGAACTTTGTTAATGTAGCGAGTAGTGATGCTAACTTAGAAAGTGATGAAGAAAAAGAAGAGTTAAAGAAAGTTAACCTTGAATATAAAGATATGTTTACTAAGATGAATGATGCTTTAAGTAATAATGTAAATGAAATAGAATTTACTCATCGTTTAAAGAATCATCCTGTATGTTTAACAAGTAAAGGTGACGTATCAGTTGAAATGCAAAAAGTAATGGATGCTATGCCAACAGATACAGGTGTTAAAGCTAGTACAATAATGGAGATTAATGAAAATCATCCAATAGCAGATAAATTAAAATCTTTATATGAAAAGAAAGATTATGAAACATTAGAGAAGTATAGTAAAATACTTTATGCAGAAGCTAGACTTATTGAAGGAATGAGTTTAGATAATCCAACAGAAATAAGTAATTTAATTAGTGAAGAATTAGCTAAATAAAAAAGGATAGGTTAACTACTTATCCTTTTTACATTCTTTAGCAATACATTCATCATAAAATAATGATTTTTCTTTTAATCTTTCATCTATATAATCATTACCATATTCTTCTGATAAAGTTGTTTTACAACTAAATAAATTAGTACCAAGACCAAGTTTATCCCCATCTATTTTTACTCCTAAAGAAGCAAGAGTAGTAGGGTAATAATCAAAGGTAGTAAACTCCCTATTTTTATTACAATCAGTATCTACCGCTGAATTTATAAAAACATTATAGACACTTCTATTATAATTAGGATCAATATCATCAAAAGAGTATGTATTCATACTTAAATGATCTCCTGCTAGAATAATAGTAGTGTTTTCATAAAAGTCTTGTTTTTTAATCCAATCAATAAATTCTTTTAACATTTCACTAGAACAAGCGATAGAATTTAAATAATGATCATCATATTCATACTTACAATCTTTTTCAATATGTCCATCTGGAAAATGGGTATCTGCTGTTAACATAGTAAAATTAAATGGTTCATCGTTTTCTGCTATCTTTAATAATTCTTCTTTAGCATAATCAAACATTTTTTTATCTTCATAACCCCAATTAACATAATAGTCTTCATCAATAATTCCATCATCTATTGCCGTGAAATAATCAAATACTGTATAATTACCGTGATTTTTAAAATAAACTCTTCTTCCTCCAAAAGTTAAATCAGAACCTACCATTATATACTGCTTATATCCTTCTTCTTTTAATATTTCTCCTATAGAATATGCACCTGCAAGGGTTGTACCTTTTCTATAAGTACTTTCATCATCTTGGTTAAAAGTTGTTTTTAAAGGAATACCAGAAGTATGAGATACCATTGCAGCCATAGTCCAAGAGGTATTATATGCCATATGGGCCCCACCTGTTAATTCATTAGAAGAAAAGTTAATATTATCATTAGCAAGATCAGTTAATTCTTTAATATAATTTGTATCATAAGCACCACCGTTTTCTTTGTCTGCATAAGTTGATTCCATAGACTCTAAAAATATATAAATTAAATTTCTTTTCTTTTTAGGAAACTCTAATTTTATTTCTTCTGGATCAGTATAATTAACTTCTAAAAAATTAGATTCTATATAACTATACTCAATATAATTAAAAATATATAAGTTACTCATTGCATAATAAATAGAATAAATTAATAAACAAAGTATTAATATAATATTAATAATAGTATAAGAATCTAATTTAATAACTTTATTTTTAATTTTAATAGAAAAATATGCTTCTATATATTTAAAGAAATGTTTTATAACTATTACTATAATTATAATAAGAATAGTTATAACTAAAGGAATTAATACATTTTTACAAACAAAATCTGTAATTATATCATTACTTGCAGTAGATACAGAACTATTTAAAGTAAAAAGAATTTGATCAAAATTATCAAACTGACAATTTATTAAAGTCCATTTAGTGCTAAAAATAATAACAAGAGATAAAAATATACTAATAAAAGCTAATATCCATTTAACTGCTTTTATTATTTTTCTTTTTTGCAGTCTTTTTAACTTCTTTTTTCTTTTCACTAACTTCTTTAGTTTTTTCATTACTTCTACTTCTTTTCTTTTTACTTATCTCTAAGTTAATAGATATATTAGCACTTATTATTTTTAAAATATATGGTAATAAGAAAGCAACGACTATACTTAACCACATATATTTTAGACAAAAGTCATAACTAAAAGTATATTCTGCATAATGAAGCATTTTCTCACTACTAAATAGGTAAATAAAAGTATTCATAATAGTAGTAATTAAAAAAGTATAAAATAAATATTTTAAGATTAAATCACTAGTATTTTTTTCTCTACCATTTATTTTTCTATCTGTAAAAATAGAAATACTAGCAGACATTAACATACATATCAAAAACACTATAACCACATTTCCTTTCTTGATATAACAGTGATTATTATAAGGGAACTTTTATTAAAAATCAAACAATTTTGACTTATAAACTTATTTATAGATATAAATAGAAAAAATCCTAAGTAATTGTGATTAGGATCTTTAATTTTCTATTTTACAATTGAACCAATATTATCAGTAGTTAATAATCCTTTTAACGTACCTTTTTTATTTATATTAAATACTTCTATAGGAATAGAGTTATCCATACATAAAGTAATTGCTGTTAAATCCATTACTTTTAGCTTGTTATTTATAACTTCATCATAAGTAGTTTCTTTAATTAATTTAGCATCATTATAAACTTTAGGATCTTTATCATAGATACCATCTACATTAGTAGCTTTTACTAAGATGTCAGCTTTTATTTCTGCTGCTCTTAATGCTGCTGCTGTATCAGTTGAGAAGTAAGGATTAGATGTTCCTGCTGCAAATATAATGACTTCATTATCTAGAGAATTATCTCTTTTATAAAAGTCTATAACTTTATTCATCTCTATAGCAGATAAAGCTTTAGCATTAATACCAACTTGTCTAAAAATATCTTCTAAAGCTAGGGCATTCATAACAGTTGCAAGCATTCCAATATAATCAGTTGTAGGTTTAGTTATAAAACTATTATCTTTTCCTCGCCAAAAGTTTCCACCACCAACTACAATAGAAATAGAAAAACCTAAATCAATACACTCTTTAATCTCTTTAGCAATTTCTAATACTTTTTCCTTATCAATACCATAACACTTATTACCACTTAAAGATTCTCCACTAAGTTTTAATAATATTTTTTTCTCCATAATTACACCTCAGTTTAAGTATAACATAAATATATTACTTTAAAAATTAATTCGTATCTGTTATACTTAATAAGTATAAGGAGGATATATAAATGAAATATGTTTATGCTTTTTCTGAAGGTAATAAAGATATGAGAGATTTACTAGGGGGTAAAGGTGCTAATCTTGCAGAAATGACTTCTTTAGGTCTTCCTGTTCCAAGTGGTTTTACTGTAACTACTGAGGCTTGTTTAAATTATTATCATAATAATGGAACTTTAAGTGATGATATTATTAGAGAAATATTTGAAAAAATTGAAGAATTAGAAAAGATAACTAATAAGAAATTAGGAGGTCTTGATAATCCTTTATTAGTATCAGTTAGAAGTGGGGCAAGAATATCTATGCCAGGAATGATGGATACTATACTTAATCTTGGTATTAATGATAAAGTAGTAGATTCTATTGCTAATCTTACTAATAATAGACGTTTTGCTTATGATTGTTATCGTCGTTTTATTCAGATGTATGCTGATGTAGTTATGGGATTACCTAAAAGTTCTTTTGAATACTTATTTGAGAAATTTAAAAAATCTAAAAATATTAAATTAGATACTGATTTAACAGATTTAGATTTATTAGAAATAATAAAGAAATATAAAGAGGAATATATTCGTCTTACTAATACTCCTTTTCCAGAAGATCCTAAAGTACAATTAATAGAAGCGGTTAAAGCTGTCTTTAGAAGTTTTAATAATGATAGAGCGATTACTTATAGACGTCTTAATAATATTCCAGATGATTGGGGTACTGCAGTTAATGTACAAATGATGGTTTATGGTAATATGGGAGATAATTCTGGTACTGGTGTTGCTTTTACAAGGAATCCTGCGACAGGTGAAAATAAATTATTTGGAGAATACTTAATAAATGCTCAAGGAGAAGATGTAGTAGCAGGTATTAGAACTCCTAAATCTATAGAAACTTTAAAAGATATTATGCCAGATGCTTTTGAGAAGTTTGTTAATATTAGTAAAGTGTTAGAGAAACATTATAAAGATATGCAAGATATGGAATTTACTATTGAAAGTGGTAAACTATATATATTACAAACAAGAAATGGTAAAAGAACTGCTAAAGCGGCTTTGAAAATTGCTGTTGATCTTGTTAATGAAGGAATGATTAGTAAAGAAGATGCAATAATGAGAGTAGAAGCTAGTAGTTTAGATCAATTGCTTCATCCTACTTTTGATAGTGAAGATTTAAAAATGAAAGAAAGTGAAGTTATATCTAAAGGTTTAGCCGCTTCTCCTGGGGCAGCGACAGGACATCTTTATTTTAGTGCAACTGATGTTTCTAATGCTTTTAATAATGGAGTTAAAGATATAGTGTTAGCAAGAGATGAGACATCTCCTGAAGATATAGAAGGAATGAATATTGCAAGAGGTATCTTAACTGTTAGAGGAGGAATGACTTCTCACGCTGCAGTTGTAGCAAGAGGTATGGGTACTTGTTGTGTATCAGGATGTAGTGATTTAGTAGTTGATACAGTTAATAAGACTTTAACTACTAAAGATGGTAAAGTCTTTAAAGAGGGGGATTATATTAGTATAGATGGTTCTACTGGTAATGTTTATGGTAAAGAGATTAAAACAGTACCTGCAACAATTAGTGGAGAGTTTAAAAAATTTATGGAATGGGCTGATTTTATTTCTAGATTAAAAGTAAAATGTAATGCTGATAATCCTAGTGATGCTAAAGTAGGATATGATTTTGGAGCTAAAGGAATAGGTTTATGTAGAACTGAGCATATGTTTTTTGATGAAGAAAGGATTTTTAATTTCCGTAAAATGATAATTGCTGATACTAAAGAACAAAGAGAAGCTGCTTTAGATAGTATATTACCTTATCAAAAAGAAGATTTTAAAGGTTTATTTAGAGTTATGAATGGTTTAGATGTTACTATTAGATATTTAGATCCTCCATTACACGAGTTTTTACCTAAAACAGATGAAGAAATAGAAAGTCTTTCTAAAGATTTAGGTGTTAGTTTTATAGATTTAAAAAATAAAGTAGAATCATTAAAAGAGTTTAATCCAATGATGGGTCATAGAGGATGTCGTCTTGCTATTACTTATCCTGAGGTTGCTATTATGCAAACAAAAGCAGTTATAAGTGCGGCTATTGAAGTAGAAAAAGAAGGAGTAGTAGTAAAACCAGAGATTATGATACCTTTAGTAGGTGATGTATCTGAATTAAAGTATGTAAAGAATATTGTAAAAGAAGTAGCAGATAAATTAATATTAGATAATAATAGTAATTTAAAATATAAAGTAGGTACAATGATTGAATTACCAAGAGCAGCATTACTTGCAGATTCTATTGCAAAAGAAGCAGAGTTCTTCTCTTTTGGTACTAATGATTTAACCCAAATGACTTTTGGCTTTTCAAGAGATGATGCTTCTAAGTTTTTAGATAATTATTATGATAAAAAAATACTAACAGAAGATCCATTTAAGACAATTGATCAAAATGGTGTAGGTAAGTTAGTTGAAGTTGCAACTATTTTAGGAAAGAAAACAAGAAATGATATTGAACTTGGAATTTGTGGAGAACACGGAGGAGAAGCTAAGAGTATAGAATTCTTTAATAAATTAGGATTAGATTATGTATCTTGTAGTCCTTATAGAGTTCCAATAGCAAGACTTGCCGCTGCACAAGCTAGTATTAAAAACAGGTAATATTATGTCTTTATATGATAGGATGCTTAATATTTCTAATATTCCCAAAGAATCTATAATAGAAAAAACGATAGAAAATACAAAAGAAGAATTAGTTGGTCTTGATTATGAAAGAATGTGTTTAGTATATACTAGTTATTTATATGAGAATTTAAAAAGTTTGTCTTCTTTAGCATATATAGTTGATACAACTGATTTAGGATTTGACTATAAACATAGATTTGTTATAGTACCTGATGTTGATAAAAAGTATTTGTTAGACTTAACATACAAACAATTTTGCAATGAAGATAAATATCTCGATAAATTATTAAATGATGGATATCAAGAGATTGATGATAGTTTGTATAATTATTATTTAGGTAAAGTTACTAATAGCAAAACAAATATAACAATTGATGAAAGTATATTTAAAGAAGTTAGAGGAATTAAAAAATAATATAATAATTGTTCATATATGGTGCGGGATAC
Organism: uncultured Bacilli bacterium; assembly: GCA_944331725.1. The sequence continues at coordinate 7,791 of CALVJE010000048.1, forward strand.
AAATTATTACGAACGAAAATGTTTGAAAACTTTATTCTTTTGAATAGAGTTTTCTTTTTTTGAAAAAAAACAAACTTTTGTACTTGCAAACATATTTATAATATAGTACATTTTAATTACGTATTATATTTCCTTGGAGACCAACTATAATGTGTCAATAGAAAATTGAACATTTTTGAAATATATATGAAATAGTAAAAGTTGGCACGGCGA
>CALVJE010000049.1 GCA_944331725.1 uncultured Bacilli bacterium
ATTAAATTGATATAACCTCAAACTTATTCATTTATAAAAGTTGTGTACTTTTGTGTGTCATAACATAAACACCATCATCATTCTTTAAAATAATCTGCTTATGATTATTAGATTTATTAGTAAGAGTTATCTTATAAAAGTCACCTTCCTTATATGCACTCTCAACTTCATAATTATAAATATCATCATTATTTAGTATCTCAAGATCTGCTGTTAAAACATATCCTTTCGTATCATCAATTTTTTTATTTAATTTACTTAATACATCACTATCAGATTCTTTTCCACATCCTGTTATTAAAAAACAAATTAAAACTAGTAAACCTAAACCAATTTTTTTCATTAAATTCACCTCTGTCTTTCTCTAGTTAATTATATTATTAAAAATAATCTAATATTACTGTATAAAAAAACAAATTCAGGATAATCTATAAATGTACAAATTGATAAGGAGGAAATTATGGAAATATTAAAAAAGATATGTTTAGTTCTAATTATAATAGGTGCGATAAACTGGGCATTTGTTGGTCTATTTGAATTAGACTTAGTTGCATCAATCTTTGGCGGTAGTGATGCACTACTTGCAAGAATAATTTATATTATAATTGGAATAGCAGGTCTAATTGACCTAAGTATTTTATTCGATCATTTAGATCATAATTAAAAAAAGAGACTTAAATCTCTTTTTTTAATTATTCGCTGTTATTCTAACCTTAACCTTCTTAGTTTTAGAAGTATAATTAAGTTTAACATCGTCTCCTCTAACTTTAACTTCTACTTCGTGTTCTCCAACACCAAGTCCATCTAAATCTACATAAGCATTAATAATAGATGGATCAATATTATCAATAATTGATTTACTACCAGTAACAACAACAGTAACTCTACTATCCGCTTCTGATAAAGCTTGAACTTTATATTTAGACGTATCTAAATTCTCAGTTGCAATAGATATATTTTCAAACTCTCTAGTAGTAGAATCATCAAGAGCAACATTAACTGTAATTGTACTTTCGCTTATTTCTGTAATACCATTAGGTCGTTTTAAAGTAACAGTATACTCTTTATCTTCTTCAAGGCCTGTAACATCTACTTCTACTTCTAATGAGTCAAGTTTATCAAGTGCTTCTCTACTACCATAAACAGTAACACTATCTATATTACTACTAAGTGATTTAATCGCTTTACCAAAAGCAAGATCACCCTTAGGAACAATTTCAATAGGTACTTCTTTTGATGGAGAAGAAATAGTTACTTTAGCAGTTATAGTCTTAGGAACAATCTCCACATCAACTACTTTACCATTAGTATCATATGCAACAAGTGGAACATCTTTTAAAGTTAATTCTCCAGCTTCTTGAGTAGGGAATTCATCAACATCAACTAATGCTCTAACAGTTGCAACTTTATCTAATTTATATTCAGCACCTTTAACTATAACCTCACTACGATCAAGTTCAACACTATCTATATTTAATTTACTATCTAAATTATCTTGATGTAACACATCATAAGTAAGTGATTTAGTTTGACTTACTTTATCATATATAGTAACTGTAACAGTAGATGGATCAAGTCTATAGTCAATTGATTTTAATTGTTGAGTATATTTTAATGTAACTTTATGTTGCCCAGGTTTAAGACCAGTTAAATCAACTGTAACACCACTACTTGGATATTGTTTAGCCAAAAATATATGTCTTTTCTGTCCTACTAATGTAATATCAACTGTATCTGGTAATCCTTCTACTACATAAGCTTCTTCATTATATGTAGCAGTTACCTTTTGATTATATAAAACTTCTGCATACTGATCAATAATAGTATTACTCTCACTATCGATAATAAAGAATACCGCTAATGCAAGTAATAAACTAATAACTATTAATGTCTGTTTCTTACCAAGAAGTTTTTCTATACCTTTACTATTCTTTTTGGAAAAATCCGTAATTTTCAAAACAAGTTTTGTAATAGGAGTAATCAACCACTTATCAAAAAATGCTCCGATATGATGAAAGATTTTTCCAATACCTCTAATTATTTTCTTCATATATCTCTTCCTCTTCTAACTCTTCTTCATCTAAGTCACTATTAGCTTTAGGTTTCAATTCATCTATTAACATCATTCTAAGATCTTCTATTGATAAATTATAGAAAAGTTCTCCTTTAATAGCAACAGATATACGTCCAGTCTCTTCAGATACAACTAAAGAAATACAATCAGTCTCTTCTGTAATACCAACTGCTGCTCTATGTCTAGTACCAAGTCTTTTATTAATTTTAGGATTACTACTAGTAGGAAAAACTGCTCCTGCACAAGTTATTCTATCTCCTTGAATAATAACCCCACCATCGTGTAAAGGATTACCTTCATAGAAAATAGCAATTAATAAGTCACTTGATAAATCTGCATATATTTTCTTAGCTTTATCTATATAATTACCTAAACTAATATCTCGTTCTAAAACAATTAAAGCACCAATCTTTTGTTTTCTCATATAATCCATCGCTTGTACTAACTCATAAACCATATGCTCTCTTTCATCAACCGTCAAGACTTTATGCCTACCTAAAAGTTGATTACGCCCTAACTGTTCAAGTATATTTCTAATTTCTGGTTGAAATATAACAATCAAAGCTAAAGGACCATACATAATAACATATTCAAGAAGTAATCCTACTGTTGTAAAACCACATACATCACTTATAATTTTTAAAGCAATGATAATGATTACTCCTTTAAAAAGTAATGTAAGCTTAACACTATTTCTAATATTTTTTAAAATTATATAAAACATTAACCAAACTATAGAAATATCTATAATTTTTTTAATAATTGTTATAACACTAGTAACTGTAATAACCATAACATCTTCTCCTAACTTTTATTATTATCATCTTGATTTATAGTTGGAATAACTACATTATTATCAACTTCAGAAACTGAACTATTATCTACATTATTAACAGTAGAAACAGGTGTAACTATCTGTTCTACTTGAGGCTGTGGTGTATAAACAACAGAACTAGTATTTCCAACCTGAGGAGCCACTACAGAAGAATTATCTGAAACAGGACTAACCTCCTGAACAACTGCAGTTTCATTAACTGTAGGTGTTACATTAATATCCTCTAAAGGTACACTTTCAACTGGTGTATTATTAATAGGTTCACTAACTACAGTATCCTGTACCACTTCTGTATTATTAGTATCACTAACAGTAGCATATTTTTCTTTCTCTTTTTTCTTATTTATACCCTTTTCAGCCAAATAACCAATACAAGCAAAGATAAGAATAACTAAAACTACCACCCAAACGATATAAAAAGGGCCATCTAACGTATCCCTAAAAAATTCAATAACAATATCCATAAAACACCGCCTTTCACACATTATCCCTTTATTCTTCATTTATTATGATAACACGAGGAACTCATCTTTTCAACCAAAGAAAAAGAATTTATAAAATAAAATTATACACTATCCATTAAATGGTGCCGGCTAAAGGATTCGAACCTTTGACCTACTCATTACGAATGAGTTGCTCTACCAACTGAGCTAAGCCGGCAAAAAAACTTTACTAGTTTATTATAGCAAAGTTTTCTAAATTATGAAAGTTATTCTGTCCTAAGTGCAATAACAGGATCTTTCTTACTAGCCATCTTTGATGGAATAAATCCACTTAAGACTGTTAAAGTAACACTAATCAAAAGAAGTATAATCGCGTGAACTGGATTAAGATTAGCAACATTAGGAAGGTCTGCTAAACTTTCTATTAAAGAGTTTATAGGGAATGTTAATAAGTATGCTATAACAAGACCTAAAACACCACTACATACACCGATAATAAATGTCTCAGCATTAAATACCCGAGTTATATCTTTACCTCTTGCACCTAACGCTCTTAAAATACCAATTTCTTTAGTTCTTTCAAGAACAGAAATATAAGTAATAATTGCAATCATTATACAAGATACAACAAGTGAAATAGATGAAAAGGCTATCAAAACATAAGTAACTGCATCCATAATACTACCAGAAAGTGTACTAATTAAAGAAGCATAATCAGTATATAAAACTTGATCATCAGCATCTTTTTCATCGTTATAATTATCTAAATAATCAGTAATATAATCTTTAGTATCGAAATCTTTTGGATAGATATAAATGATTGATGGCATAACATCCGCCCCTAATACCCCTAAAATATTATCTTTAGTAACAGTAGAATTTGTAGTATCAAAAGCCTGTCCTGTTAAAACATTATAAGAAACTTCTTTTTGTCTATTAACTATCTCACTATCTTTATTTTTATTAATAACTTCATCTACCAAAGCTGAATTATAATAAATTCCAGACTGAGTTACAGTACTCTTATCTTCTTTACCTCTTATAATAGTATTAACCTTTATAGTAATAGCATCATCACTATTATACATTTCTTCATAATCAGTACTTGGTACAAAATAATTATTTATCTTATCATAATAAACATCATTAGGAATAACTTTAAACTCTTTATTTAAAATATCTTCAAAAGATATATTATCACTTGTATCAAATCCTAATTGTTCTAATGTACTACTATCAAGTTCATTACGAGAGTTAACTGCTATTACAATACCAGGAGTATCTTTATCTATAGAACCTGTTAACACATCATAATTATCTTCTAACATACTCTTACCATTAACTTTATCAGCATAAAGACTCCATCCCATAACACCTGTCATTGATGTAGTAGACATACTATAATTAGTACTAGTAGGAACCAATCCATAAGTACCATCATTATTTTTTGTAACAACATTTAAAGTAGTACCATATTCATAACTAATAGCAGAAACATTATCTTTATCCATAGACTCTATATAATCTATATATTCACTATCTAAATTGTTAAGATGCATCATTGTCTCTAGACTATTATCACGAGGATAAATAATCTTCTTATTAGAATATTCTTTATGTTCCTTATTACCTTCTATCATCTGTTGCATAACTTCTTCATCAACATCCATCGCTTGTGTACTAATAGTAATAGGCATTTGTGATAAAGTATCTTCTTCATACTCATCTATTTTTATTTGAAAACCATTAGATAATGAAAGTATTAAAGCAATACCAATAATACCAATAGAAGCTGCAAAAGATGTTAAAAATGTTCTACCTTTCTTAGTCTTAATATTATTAAAAGATAATTTCAAAGCAGAACCATAACCAAGTACAGTCTTTTTAATAGTTAACTTATCTTTAGAATTACCTTTATCTTTAACAGGATTACTATCACTTAAAATCTTCCCATCTTTAAGTTCAATAATACGAGTTGCATAATCTTTAGCAAGCTCAGGATTATGAGTAACCATAATAACTAATTTATCTTTAGCAATCTCTTTAATAAGGTCCATTATCTGTACACTAGTAACAGAATCTAAGGCCCCAGTAGGTTCATCTGCAAGTATTATCTCAGGATCATTAACAAGAGCCCTTGCAATTGCAACCCTCTGCATCTGTCCTCCAGATAACTGATTAGGCTTCTTATGAGCGTGATCACGAAGTCCAACTTTATCTAAAGCATCAAGTGCTTTAACTCTTCTATTCTTCTTTTTATAACCACTAAGTATTAAAGCCATCTCTACATTTTCTAAAATAGTAATATGACTAATCAAGTTATAAGACTGAAAAATAAAACCAACACAGTTATTACGATAATAATCCCACTCTACACTTTTAAACTGCTTAGTACTTTTATTATTTATGATTAAATCACCACTATCATATCTATCAAGTCCTCCAAGAATATTTAAAAGAGTTGTCTTTCCACTACCACTGCTTCCTAAAATTGCGACAAACTCACTTTTTCTAAACTTTAAACTAACATCATTTAAAGCGTGTTGTACAAAATCCCCTGTTTTATAACTTTTATTTATTTTCTTTAATTCAAGCATAAATTCCTCCCCACAATAACTATTATATACCAAAATGTAATATTTTTATTTTATTTTTCTAAATATAATGTTAAAATTAAGGAAAGGGAGGGATTATTATGGTAAGAGAAATATATATAAGCTTAATCCCTCTATGGCAATACTAAGTTTTGTATTGTCTTTTTTTGTGGAGGAGTATATGAAAACAAGATATGATTATGAAAGAGAAATTATTGATGAACTAAAACAAAATGAATATTTAACCATTCACGAATTACAAAAAAGAATAGAAATACCTTCATACCAAGAACGAAGTAATTTTCTAGAAGCTTTATATAATTTAGAATTAAGCGAAGGAGTATACAATGTAAGTAAAGGTACTTATACCTTATTTCCTAAAGATTTATACAAAGTTGACTATGTAATTCCAATTTCTAAAGGATTATATTTAAGAAGATCTAAAGTAATAATAGATGAAAATCTTAATAAAGGAAAAATAATTTTACCAGATGATATAGTTATTGTAACTAATGAAGAAAATCCTAAGATAGTTAAAACCATAGGAAGAAATATGTTTTTCTTTAAAGATTATCTTTTAAAGGAATTAGAACAAAAGAATTTAACATATAAACATATTAAACACCTTGCCATAGCAAGGAATCATCAAAAAATAATTGAATTAAAAGATTTATTACATAATCTTGAGAAAACTGGTAAAATCTACTATCAAAATAAAGCTTTTGAAAAATGGCCAGATAATCTAGCTCTAACAAAATTAGAAACAGATGATAATAATAAATTATATTTTGAATTAGATGGTAAAAGATACTACAAAGAAGGAGAAGAACTTAATAATGCTCTTGATGGAGATATTATCGTTGTATCAAGAAGAGGTAAACATATTATAAAAATTATTGAAAGGACAAAAGAAGAGTTAATACTAGAAGTTGTAGAAATTGATGGTGTAAAACAATTAGAACCAATACTTCTACCAGGTAAAGGAAAAATAAAAGCTAGAATAAGTTCTAGTGATATGAAAGAACTTAATGTTGGTGATAGAATAAAAGCCAGAATAACTCTAGATAAAACAGATGGAGTATATGAAGCAGATTATATAAGTACAATAGGAAACATTAAGGATAATGATATTGATATAATATCTATCGCTGCTAAACACGGATTCAATATTGAATTTAGTGAAGAAGCACTAAGGGAAGCAAGAAATATTCCCCAAACTGTAAATATAGATGACTACAAAGATAGATATGATTTTACTAAAAGATTTAAAACATTTACTATTGATTGTGATAACACAAAAGATATGGATGATGCAGTTAGTATAATGAAAGACGAAAATGGTAATTACATTTTAGCAGTACATATCGCTCACGTATCTCATTATGTTAAAAGAGGCAGTGCTCTTGATAAAGATGCTTATGAAAGAGCCTTATCAGCTTACCCCGCTAATTCTGTTATCCCAAACTTACCACAAGAATTATCAAATGGTATTTGTTCCTTAAACCCTAATGTCAAAAGACTAACAAAAACGTGTATTATGGAAGTATCTAAAAATGGAGAACTACTAAACTATAGATTTGTAAATTCTATAATTGAATCTAAAAAGAAAATGTCTTATAGTGAAGTTAATAAAGTATTAGATGAAGGAATAGTAGACAACGAATACCTACCATTTTTAAATGATTTGACTACTTTTAAAGAACTATCAGATATTTTAACCCAAAAAAGAAAAAGTGAAGGTATGTTAACATTTATGGAACACGAAAACACTTTCATTGAAGACAAAGATGGAAATATTATAAGTATAGAAGAAAGAAACAATGGTACAGCAGGTAAAATGATTGAAAATGCTATGATTTTATATAATTACTGTGAATCTTTACATTTAAA
>CALVJE010000050.1 GCA_944331725.1 uncultured Bacilli bacterium
GGTAGAGGTACAGGTCCAACTATATCTCCTCCAGTTCTTTTGATTGTTTCAACAATTTTAGTTACAGCATTGTCAAGAATTCTATGATCATATGCTTTTAACTTAATACGAATCTTTTGTGTTGACATTGTTTGCGTCCTCCCTTCGCCTATATCTAGTATAGACTTGCTCCGTGTGAATAACCCGATATCCAGTTAACAACTTAACCTGGCGTATCGACAACCTCCCACATCTAAGCAGTCACACGTAATTAATATTATCATAGAAATCGTTGAAATACAAGCATTTTTTGAAAGTTTTTTGTAAAAAATTTTTTGAAAGTTTTTTGTAAAAAACTTAAATAGACAATGAATTAATTAGACCGTGAATAAGTCGGTCTATATATTATAAATAGGTTTTATGGATAAATTTATTATATATATTTGAATTTAGTTGTTGTTTATGATATATATAATACAAATTTAATAAAACTTTATGAATATTGGAAGTGAAATGTTTATGGTTACTAATATTAAAGCTTATGGTTTGTTTTGGAACTTATATAATAATGATGATGATTTCCACAATCTTGTGGATAAAGGTATGAAAGAAAATAAGATTCGTTTTTTTGATGAAACTGAATGGGATAAAATATATTCTCAAAATTTTGTATCACCAATTAAGGAAATGAGGGAATTTGTTGATATGTTTCTTCTAGGTTATAATATTGGAAATTGTGTTGGTGCTATCAGACAGTTGAGTTATTCTTATTATGATGCTGATATTGTTTCGGGAATACTGCCTATTTTAAAAGGTACTTTAAATGCTGAAAAAGAAGGTGGTCATTGTTGGTTAGAGACTCCTGATAGTATAATTGATACTTCTTTAATGCTTGTAATTGATAAATCTTTGAAGGATGATTTTGGATATATTGAAGAGCAGCGACTAACTTGTTATCAACTTTCTAGAATGCCTTTATATCAAGCTAGAAAAGAATTTGTAAATGATAAAGAAATACGAAACGGTAGAAAGAAATAAAGAAAGTATGTGATATAATGAAAAAACTTATAGACTTACATATTCATAGTAATTTATCTGATGGAGAACTCTCTCCTAAAGAGATTATTGATAGAGCAGTTAATAACGGGGTTAATGTTATAGCAATCGCTGATCACGATACAACTCTTGCTTATAATGATGATTTATTTAAATATGCAGAAGAGAAAAATATAAAGATAATTCCCGCTGTTGAGATTTCTACTAAATTTAAAGGTATAGGAATTCACGTGTTAGGTTATAATTTTGATATTAACAATAAAAAGTTAAAAGATAAGTTATATTATATTCGTAATGCTAGGCATATTTATTTATATGATGTTTCTAGTAAATTAAAAGAGTTAGGCTATATCATTGATGTTAATTCTTTAGATAAGATTGATGCAGTTACTAAAGCTCATATTTCTCTTAATATTATAGAAAATAATGATAATAAGGATTTGTTATTAAAAACTTTTGGTCATATTCCTAGTAAAGGTGAATTTATTGAGACACTAATGAATGAAGAATGTCCTTGTTATGTAGAAAAAGAAACTATTAGTCCTAAGGAAGCTAGTATGTTGATAAGAGAAGCTGGTGGTAAAGTAGTACTTGCTCATCCTGTCTGTTATAAATATGAAGATGGCTTAACTGATGAAGATACATTAGAGTTAGTTAATGAAATGAAGCCTGATGGTATTGAAGCTAATTATATTTATATAGAAAGAACTGGTAATAAGATTAATGAGTGTGTTCATTGGAATAATTTTGCTAATACTCATAATTTAATAATTACAATAGGTTCTGACTTTCATAAATATGATAATGTTCATCCTGATATAGGATTAATTAACGAAGAGATTAAATTAAGTGATAAAGAGATTGATACTATTATTAATAATCTTTTAAATTAAGTTTTTCCACAAAAGTTGTGCAAAAACTTTTTTTATTTTCTTTCTATGTTATAATCTTCTTCTTTTTTACTAGCTCTTATAACACTTCCTTTTCCATATTTTTTTATTATGCTATCCATTACTTCCTCTACCTTATCTTCGACTTTAACATCAGATTCTTCAAATAAAGACATTTGACTAACGGCTTTTTCTTTTAAATCACCTAATCTTACTCCTATATTTCTAATAGGATCTTCTTTCCAACTAGCTTCAAAAATCATTTTTACACCTTTATATATTTCTTCGGTTACATTAGTAGGATTATCTAATGTTATTTGATGAGAATAGTTTTTAAAAAGGTTATTTCTATAAGTAACAGCAATTGTGCCTGTATAAAGTTTTTTCTCTCTTAAAGAAAATGAGACTTCCTCTGTTTCACTAAATAATATTTTTAGTAAGTCTTCTTTTTTAGTTACATCATATGGTAGGGTTCTTGAAATACTAATACATTTATTTTTAGCATTTCTAGGTTCTACTTTACTATAATCTATTCCTAAAGCTGCTTCTTTAAAATAGTCGCCTTGGCTTTTAAAATGTCTTCTTAGTAAATTTATATTAGACTCAGCTAAATCTTTAATAGTATATATTCCTAAGTCATTTAACTTTTTAGCAGAACTTTTACCTAACATAAATAAATCATTTACTTTTAAGGGCCACATTTTAGTCTTAACTTCATTTAAATAAAGAGTATGTACTTTATCTGGCTTTTCAAAATCGCTTGCCATTTTAGCACAAAGTTTGTTCTCTCCTATTCCCACATTGACAGTAAAACCAAACTTTTCTTTGATTTCATCTTTTATTTTGTGGGCTAGTGATACATAATCATTACCATAAAGAAGTGTAGTGCCTGTGAGGTCAAGAAAGCATTCATCAATAGAATATTGTTCTATAATAGGTGTGTACTGTGAAAGATAGTTATATAACTTCTTAGACTCTTCTTTGTAAAAAGGATAGTTAGGAGGAAACACTTGTAAGTTTTTACATTTACTTCTTGCACTATATAGTGTTTCTGCTGTTACAATTCCATATTTCTTTGCGATAGGACTTTTAGCAAGAACAATACCTCGTCTTGCTTTTTCATCACCACCAATAACACTAGGAATTTTTCTAATATCTTGTTTATAGCCGTGGTTTAAAAGATAAATAGCAGTCCAGGATAAAAAGGCATTATTAACATCTATATGAAAAATAATTCTTTGCATAGTTTTTCCTCCTTTACTCTATTATATAATACATTAGTTCTATTTGAAAGAAAAAAATAACCACTTAGTGATTATTAATTTTCCACAGTTACTGTGGATTATTGTTGTGGTTTCTTTTCAACAACACCTTCAATACTACCTATCTTTCTTTTAGATAAAACTTTGTCTTTATCAATCTTGGATAAACCTCTTATATATTTTTCATCATTTATTCTACTCTTTAACTGTTCTATTTTTAATTCATAATCTTTTATTTCAGTTTCATACTCTTCTATTCTCTTTTTAGAGTTAGTTGCTATTTGTTGACAACTTTCTTTATAGTCTTTTTCATTTATTGCTTTTACTTTATCTCTTAAACTTCTTAAAAACTCAAGCCACAAATAACTTTTTCTATACTCTTCTTTATTAGGATCATTATTATATATACTTATTTTCTCATCATCTGTCTTATAAATTCGTCCATTAACTTTAAAAATATGAGTATCAAAACTTGTTTCTGTTACTAAAGCTTGTTGATAATCTAGAGATAATATTGAACTTGATTTAAATTCACTATTTGATATATTTAGTTTTTTAGTTCTTACAAAGAAATCAAAAAATGTATCTATAACAGCAGAAGATATAATTACTTTTTCTGCTTCGATTTCTGTATTAGCTTCTTTTAAATCTCCACTTATAAATACAGTACCTGCTTTTATTTCCATATCCATATTTATTTCATTATTTTCTTTTAAAGCAAATGATTTGTTATTAATTCCTTTTATATAAGTAACATTAATATCTGTTAAATAAACTTTACCATTTTCTACAAACAATTTATCAAATGCACAGTTTCTAAATATTATTTTAGTATCAGCATTCATTGTTGTTAACCAAATTTCACCATCTAAATAGCAATTCTCAATAATAATTTATTCTACATCTTCATCTACAGAAAAGCCACATCCTCTAGTTAGTTCTTTTGATTTAATTTTAACAACTCTTTTGTTATCTTTATATTTTATATAAATTCTGCTATTATCTTTTTCTTTCATACAAATAGTTCTCCTTTTTATAACTATTTTACTTGAAAAAAATTATTTGTCAATTTTTAATACTCTTCATATTCTTCTTTAATTTTTTTAACAAATTTTTTAGCTGTTTCATTCTCAGTATTTTTTTCTTCAGTACCTATATCTTTCATAAATTCATTATAAATATGTTTAATACTATCATAAGTTATATCTTTATCTATTATAAATTCTCTTGGAAACTCACAAGCTAATCTAGTTTCTATTTTACCACATTCAATACATTGGCAAGATATCTTTGTTTGGTCATTAATATTATTAGGTTTAGATAATAAATACCATACCGGATGAGAACACCTCTTTTGTTTTTCTATAGTTATTTTAAGTTTTAGAAGTTTTATTTTAGATTTTAAATTATTTAAAGATATTAAAGTTTCATAAAATTCTTTTACTTCTGGAATATCATTATATATTTCTTTTAGTACTCTTATCAATTCTTTTTGATTAGTAATTAAAGCATTTAGATATTCTTCATTATCTTTTAATTCTTCATCAGTCATAATTATCCCCCTCATATATGTTTTGCTATTATACTACAAATTTGATATTTGTCAATTAAGATACCAATATAACGTAGAAAGAAAAAAACCATTACTGGTTACTTTCTATTATAATTAATTATTTAGTTTTTCCTATGTTATAAATTATTTAACTACTTAAATCAAGTTATTACCAGTCATTTCATCTGGTTTTTCTATATCCATATATTTTAATATTGTAGGAGCGATATCTCCTAATTTACCTGTTTTAATTTCTTTAATGTTATGATCTGTAATAATAAATGGTACAGGACTAGTAGTGTGAGCAGTTATTACTTCTCCTTTATCGTCTTCCATAATCTCAGAATTACCGTGATCTGCTGTTATAAACATTGTAAAGCCTTTTTCTTTACTTGCTTTATATAGTCTTCCTACATTTTCATTAACGGCTTTAACAGCTTCAACAACTTTATCAAATTTACCAGTATGTCCTACCATATCACAGTTTGCAAAGTTTAGAATGATTAAATCGTATTTATCCATAACTTCTATTAATTTATCTGTTACTTCATAAGCACTCATAGCAGGATACATATCATAAGTTGCTACATCTTTTCTTGGTACGATTATTTTATCTGTATTAGGAATATCTTTTTCTTCTCCTCCATCAAAGAAGTAAGTAACGTGTGGATATTTACTAGCTTCTGCTATTCTTAGAATCTTTAATCCAATTGAGGCAGCATATTCTCCTAAAGTATTAGTTAAATGAAGTGGTGGAAAAGCAGGAGTTGCAATAACAGTATGTTCTGGAGTCATCATTGTAACTAGTTTAACATTTTTAAAATCTACTCGTGGAAACTCTTTAAAATCTTTATTAGTTAAGGCAGTGAATGTTTGCGTAATACGATCTGGTCTAAAGTTAAGCATTACCATACCATCATTTTCTTTAAGAGTTCCATCATCTATTAATTTAGCAGGTACAATGAATTCATCCATAATATTTTGTTTATATGAATCTTCTATATACTCTTTATATGAGTCTATTTTTACTCCTTCTCCTTGTACTAATAAATCATAATACTTCTTAGTAACATTCCACATTCTTTCTCTATCCATAGAATAGTATCTTCCAGAAATATCAGCTAGTTTACCAAAGCCTACTTCGTTTAGTTTATTAGTCAATTCGTCTAGGAATTTAAGAGCAACATCAGGTAAGGTATCTCTACCATCTAGAAAAGCATGTACATAGACATTATGAAAGTTTTCTTTTTTACATAAGTCTAACATGGCAAAGAAGTGATTAATATGAGAATGAACTCCCCCATCACTTAATAGTCCAAATAAATGAAGTGATGAATTATTTTCTTTACAATGATTAATTATATCTAGTAACACTTCATTTTTAAAGAAACTACCATCTTCTATAGCGTGATTTATCTGCATAAGAGGTTGATCTACAACTCTACCTGCTCCTATATTTAAATGTCCTACTTCACTATTACCCATTTGTCCAGCTGGAAGTCCAACTGCTTCACCACTTGCTTCCAAAGTAGTATGAGGATATTCTTTCCATAGGTTTATAATATTTTCTGGATTTGCTACAATAATAGCATTACCTTTCTTTTCTTCTCTATATCCAAAACCATCTATAATTGTTAATAATACTTTTTTCATTGTTCACTCTCCTTAATATAATTGTTCATTTAAACAGAATATTGCATATATAGGTAAGTATCTAACATTTTTCTTAGTAGAAAAGTTATTTTCTGTAATACGGTAAGCATCTGTTACAATATACTTTTTCATAAAGACTGATAGACTCTTTACTTTAGATCCTTGTTTAGTAGCAAGTTCTATAGGAATAATCTTACCCATTCTATTTTGAATAACAAAGCTAACTTCTGCTTTTCCTTCTGACTGATAATAATATAAGGAATAACCTGCTTCTACTAAAGTATGAGCGATATGGTTTTCATATAAGGCTTGCTTAACATTTTCATCTACTCTTAGTCTATCTTTAGTTAAGTTATATCTCATACTTAAAAGTCCATCATCTGGTAGATATAGTTTAAAACTATCAAGTTCTCTACAACTAGATAAAGGAGACTTTGCTACTCTTATTTTGTATGAACGATAAATTAATTGATTAGTTACTAAAAAGTTAATTGAGTTCTCATACTCTTTAGCACGTCTACCATATCCTAAAACGCCATATTGAAATTTTTTATTTTCTTTTTCTAGTTGTTTAGGAATACTTTCCATTACTTCTATACCACGTTCTATATCTATTAAGTTTTCACTGTTTAGTAGTTCACTTTTATTAATATCAAAGACTCTTTCTTTAATACTATCTAAATATCCATAGTGTTTTTTAGTAGCAAAGGCATCTATTACTTCAGGAAGTCCTCCTGTGATTAAATAATCATAGAAATAATCTAAGGCTTTAGTATGAACACTACAACTTCTATGATTATCATAAGCATATCTTATTTTTTCTGATACTTCTTTTTCACCTATAGCCCAAAGAAATTCTTCATAATCCATTTCTGTCATTATCTTATATTGAAATTCTTCTCCTCTAAATTTTAATAGAGAATCTCTACTTGATGTAATAGCGATAACGTGATAATCATTCTTATCAAAACCAAATAACTTTATTCCTTTAATTATATCTTCATCTGTAACATTATCAAAAATTAGAAGTGTATCATTTTTCACAATAGGAACTTCACATATAATACTTAAAGCTTCTGCTAATTTTGTAATAGATCTTTCTTTTTTAAATAAGTCTTTCAAAATAGTATTATGATCAGTATTAAAATAAGCGACATACTTATAGTTATTTTTACCGAAGTCTAAAGCTGTATAAGTTTTACCTACTTGTCTTGTTCCAATAATTAGTAATGGTTTTCTTATTAAATCATTTTTCCATTTCAATAAGAATTTGTTTATTTTTCGTTCCATTTAGTGTAGTCACCTCCCACATCTTCTAATATAAGTATATATTTTTTCTAATCTTAAGTCAATAATAGAACAAATAAAACAAACAAGTTTGTTTTTACCTTGTCGTTACCTCCAAGGATTCCTACTTCATAGATAGAGTA
>CALVJE010000051.1 GCA_944331725.1 uncultured Bacilli bacterium
TAATAGTAATATGCACTATCAGATGTAAATATTGCATTAGGATATTTTTTTAAAATTATTTCTAAAGGATTTACAAATTCTACATCTGAATACAAACCATTATCCACTTTAAACAACTCTTTATTTTCTATAGCTTTATTTAGTTGATAAGTAGAATATTTATTTTTATCTAACTCATTTCTAAAGTATAACATTTTCTCATCACCCAACACAATATTAACAAAACTATACACAAAAATCAACAGTTTGTGTATAGTTTTGTTATTTTTTTAAAGTAAATGACACACTTAGTAAGTAATGAATGAATAAATGAATCATTTAGTCTAAATTTTCTTTTAAAGAATCAACTCTATTAAAAATAACCTTAGTAGCAGTATGTCCATGCATTGCATATATATCTAATACTTTTCTCCAAAAAACCTTTTCTGACGATCTAATATCACGAATTCTAGCAAGCAATTCTTCAAAGTAAGGGCTTTCACCATCATTCTTTAATTTTTCATCATTAAGTACAAATCCTTTAATCATATATTCCTTTAATTTATCATTTGCCCATTTTCTAAAATTAGTTCCAATATCAGATCTAACTCTAAAACCTATAGCAACTATCATATCAAGATTATAATACATCATATCATATGTCTTACCATTTGTAGCAACTGTTCGGAATTTCCGAACAGTTGATTTTTCCTCTAGCTCACCTTCTTCGTATATATGCTTTATATGTTCTGAAATATTTGATTTACTAGAATTATATAATTTTACTAACTGTGCTTGATTTAACCAAACAGTACCATCTTCTATTTTTACTTCAATATTATCTTTTCCATTTTTATCTTTATAAATAATTATATTTCCGAATTCATTCATAACTACGTCTCCTCATACAACAATATAATATAAAATGTTATATCTACTAATATCACTACAAATTATTAAGAATATCTTAACAACTTAATCTTACTTCACAAATGTTTTAATGATTATTATATTAACATTAGAATGAATGTTCGTCAATGATAAAATTAAATAAAGATGTAAAAACCACATAATTATTATCTTAATTATATGGTTAATAGTTTATTCATATTTATCGGCAATCACTTTATCTAAATAAATAGATAATAATTCCTTAAAGTTAATAAAATCTTCATATAAACCGCTTAAATAAACATCTTCAGAAGTAGTACCATCATATAAGTTATTAAATTCATCCATATTTGGCATACTCTCAACACCTGTAATATCTGAGAGTAATTTATATATCATTACACTAGCTTCTGCTAATTCTCTACCTAATTCTTTTCTTTTATCAGAAACACTTAAATTAGCATAAGCAGCGACTAACTTTTCTCTTTGTTCTATCATATCGTCTTTCCTCCTGCTAATGTATCATCAAGATTCATTTTTTCAGTTAAAGTGTTTGGAGAATTAACTGAATCCATAAAAGCTTTCATTGCCTCTTCTTTCTGTTGTGCTTGAATTTCTTTTATTGTCATACCTTTATCTTGTCTACGTTCAAATTTATCCTCATTTACTTTTCTCTGCCATAAAGTATTTCCTCGAGCTAAGTCATTTAGAAATTCTAACTCTTCTGTGGTATAGCTTTCTATTTTATCCCAATTAGGTCGTTTTCCTTGAATAGAATCCTTTAATCTTTCCCATCTACTTCTACTTTTATAAGTTTGCTTAACTATATCAAAAGCCATCTTATGTTCTTCTTTATCTCCAAGGTGTTTTGCTTCCTCTTCTTTTCTTGCTAGAGCAGCATCTCTAACAACATCAACACCTGCTCTTTCCCTACTTCTTGCTTCCTCAAGTTCTGCTTGAAGATCCATTACTTCTTTACGTTTTCCAATTATTGCTCTATGTTCTTCTTCTGTCCCTTTCATAGTTCTATACTGCATATCACTACCATTAGTATAAGAAACTGTTGCTTTCTGCTCATAATCCCTTTGCATTTTTGCTAACTCTGCACTTACTTTTCTTAATTTTAACTCTATTTCCCAAGAATCCATAATAATATTACCTCCTTAGCTTATATATTATACAAAAAATAAATTTTAATCTATAAAAATTAAATATATTTACATTATTTTACGAATAATAAGAACTCAAAAATATCATTAGTTGTAATTTTAGTAAAGAAAACAATTAAAAATCCAATTAAAAGAAAAGGTCCAAAAGGTATCATATGCTCTTTATTTTTATATAACAAATATAAAGATATAGGAAGTGCTATAAAACTAGCTAAAAAGATAGTTATAAGTCCTAAAAAAGGTTCTGTTGCAAGACCAATTACAAAAAGTAATTTAACATCTCCCCCACCTAAAGATTCTTTTTTAAATAAACTATTACCAAACTTCATTAAAACAAACATAAAGAAAAATAATAAACCACCACTAAGTAATGAAAGTAATACTCCACTTAATCCTAATCTAAAAAACTGTATAATAATAATACTTATAGAAAAGAATACAATAACTTCATCAGGAATAATCATATAAGTTAAATCACTACTAAAGATTATCATAGTAAGTGCAACTAAAAATAAAGCTAATAAAAGATCTAAGGAAAAACCAAAACTATAATATGATAGGGCAAATAAAATTCCTGTTGCAAGTTCAATAAAAAAACTTAAAGGACTTATCAACTTATTACAATATCTACATCTACCTTTTAAAAATATATAAGAAAATAAAGGTATTAGATCTAATCCTTTAAGTTCGTGATGACAATTATCACAATAACTTCTTCCTTTAATAAAGGATCTATTAGTAGATAGTCTTAATCCAATACAACAAAAGAAAGACCCAAATACTAGGCCTATTATAAAGAAACAAATTATATATATTACTTCCATATTATCACCTATTGAATCTTTCCATAAATATCAAACATTGGAACAACTATTGATAGAAGAATAGTACCAACTATTAAAGCCAAGAACGCTATCATTAATGGTTCTATAAAGCTTTGCATTTGTTTAACTAAAGTCTTATGTAAGACCTGATAATAGTTAGCAACTTTCTCCATCATTAACCCTAACTGTCCAGTTTTCTCTCCTGTAACAATCATTTCATATGCTGCGACTGGAAAAGCCCAACTTCCTTTAAAGGATTCTGATATATTAGCACCTTTATTAAGATTAATAATTGTTTTAGCAATTAACTCTTTATATATTTCATTATTAGTAATCTTAGATAAGACTTCCATACTATCAGTAATAAATACTCCGTGATTTAAAAGTGATGCAAAAGTTTTAGTAAAGTTATATACTTCATTATAAATAACTATTTTACTAAATACTGGTATATGCATAACTACGAGTTGGACATTTTTTCTAAATCCTCTTTTATGTTTATATAAGTATATAAATATTAAAACAAAGATACCAATACCTAAAATAATAAATAGATAATAGTTAACAATAAAGTCGGATGCTCCCATTACAAAGGTTGTAATAGCAGGAATCTCAGCATCATTATCTCTATACATATCTACGAAACTAGGGACAATACTAACAAGGATAAAGATAATAACTCCAATAGCAATACAAAGAACTATAATTGGATAAGTCATTGCTGATACCATTGCTTTTCTAGTTTCTTCTTTAGAAGTATAATAATCAGCCATATCATCTAAAACAGAGGTTAAATCACCTGTTAACTCAGCAGTTTTAATCATATTAACTAAAAGTGTAGGAAATTTATCACCTTGTTTTTCCATCGCTGTTGATAAATTCTCACCTTTTAAAAGTTCATATACAACTTTTTGATATATCTTTCTTTGTTCTGGTTTTTCACTTTGTTTTTCCAAAATTCTTACAGAATCTATTAAAGCAATACCAGCTTTTAAGTATGTAGATAATTGTGTCAGAGAAAAAGAAAGGTCAGCAGCAGAAAATTTACCACCAATATTAATATCTATATCATAAGCTTTACGAGGAACAACTTCTAATACTTCATATCCTTCATTTTGTAAAAATAGTCTAACTTCATCGGCACTTGGTCCTTCAAAAGTACCATTTAATATCTTACCTTGACTTCCTTTAATTTTATATCTAAAAGATATAGATGGTTTTTTATTAAGGTTTATTTTTCTTTCAGTTGAAATATTCTGTTCTGCCATTAAAGCTTCTACTTCTCTAATAGCACTATCATCATTTTCCTTAGCTTTATTTTTAGCTTCTCTTTTCTCACTAGTTCTACCCATACTTAATTTATCGACAGTCGCTAAAACACCACTATAAGCATAACTTAAAATACGTTTAGGAGTAAGTAATATGTATCTTACAATGTGATATATAAATATAAAAGGCATTGCAACTATTTCCATATTAACTTCTCCTTTCTATTCTGAAATAATTATACCACTATCTTAAATTTATCACAAGTAATAAATTTTAATCATATATTAAAGTAAGGGAAAGGCTGTGATAATATGTATAATGACTATTATAACAATATGGGAACCCCTATGTGGCAAGGAATATCAAAAAGACATTTTAATTGGAATAGTATTTTAAATAATACGCAAAGAACATTAGGTATAATTAATCAAGCGATACCATTAATTTATCAAGTAAGACCTCTAGTTAGTAATGCTAAAACACTATTTAGAGTAGCAAGTGCTATTAATGAAAAAGATGATGTTAGTAATGAAGAAGAAAGTCTTAATTATACTAATTCCTATAAAGAAGAAAAAGATAGTAACGGACCTATATTTTACTTATAGGATTTACTATCTTTTTTATATTTTAAATAAATAGACATTTTCTTTTAAAGTTTGATTAAGAATAGTAAAGTCTCTATTTGAAACAAATACTCCTCCCATATGTTTATAGAAATTATTTGCATTGGTATTATCACTTAAACATCCAACAATCATACTATTAAAGCCCATCTTTTTAACTTCTTCCAAAGCTCTTTTAAATAGTATTTTTCCATAACCTTTATGTTTCATTTCATCTAATAAATACAATGATTTTAATTCACCATTATCTTTATCACTTTTACATACACTAAACATACCTACATATTTATCATTTACTTTTAAAAGAAAAGCTTTATTTAAAGGTTTATTTATATTATTCTTCATTCTTTCTATAGATTTATTAATCTCTTCTTTAGTATTAATTAATTCTAAAAAGTAATCATCAACTATTCCTTTATAAGTTTGCTTCCAAGCTAGAGAATTAATTTTTACATAGAAATCAACATTATCAAGGTTTAACTCTTCAATAGTATAATTCACTAAAGTTTAACCTCTTCTTTTAATAGATTAATAAATTCATCTATACTTACTGTAGTAGTATCTTTTTCACCGTGTTTTCTATAACTTACAGTATTATTATTTTTCTCTTCATCACCAAGAATAAGTGTATAATTAATTTTTCTAGTTTGGGCATCTCTTAGTCTATAACCTAATTTTTCATTACGATCATCTAACTCTGCTCTAAATTCACAAGATTTTAATCTTTCTGTTACTTCTTTTGCATAATCACCTTGATATTCACTAGATACTGGAATAACTGCTACTTGAACAGGTGCTAACCAAAGAGGATATTTACCTTTAGTCTCTTCTATTAAGAAAGCTGTAAATCTATCAAAAGTACCAAAAATAGCTCTATGGATAACAACAGGAGTTTTCTTTTCACCATCTTTATCAATATATGATAATTCAAATCTTCTAGGTAAAAGGAAGTCTAATTGACAAGTAGAAAGTGTTACTTCATTACCAACTGCAGGTTTAACTTCTACATCTAATTTAGGACCATAGAAAGCCGCTTCACCTATCGCTTCAAAATATGGAATCTCTAACTCATTAAGAACTTCTCTAAGTTTATTTTCTGCCATATCCCACATTTCATCATCATCAAAGTATTTTTCTTTATCTTCTTTATCTCTTAATGAAAGTCTAAATTTATAATCTTTAATACCAAAATCTCTATATACATCAAGTATTAAATTAACAACTTTCATAAATTCATCTTTAATTTGTTCAGGAGTAACGAAAAGGTGTGCATCATTTTGACACATACATCTAACACGTTCTAATCCTTTCATTGCCCCACTCGCTTCATATCTAAAATCAGTTGCAAACTCACCTATTCTAACAGGTAAATCACGATATGAATGTAATTTATTTTTATAAATTAACATATGATGAGGACAGTTCATTGGTCTTAATACAAATTCTTCTTGATCAACTTTCATCATTGGAAACATATTTTCTTTATAATGATCCCAATGTCCTGATGTTTTATATAAATCAACTGTTCCAACACAAGGTGTATAAACGTGATTATAACCTAAGGCTCTTTCTTTTTTATAGATATAATTTTCTAGTTGTTTTCTTATTAAAGCTCCATTAGGTAACCACATAGGCATACCAGCACCAACTAATTCGTGAGACATAAATAACTCTTGTTCCTTACCTATTTTACGGTGATCTCTTTCCTTAGCTTCTTCTAATTCTTTTAAATGATTATCTAAATCTTCTTTATTTAAATAACATACTCCATAGATACGTTGTAACATTTTATTTTTAGAATCACCTTTATAG
Source organism: uncultured Bacilli bacterium (assembly GCA_944331725.1). The sequence continues at coordinate 6,568 of CALVJE010000051.1, forward strand.
TATGCTCCACTTACTTTTAATAGTTTAAAGTATTTTAATTCTTTAGTATTTTCAATATGAGGTCCACGACAAAGGTCTGTAAAATCACCTTGTGTATAACAAGTAATAACTTCATCGTCACTAAGTTCATTGATTAAGTCTATTTTATAAGGATCATCTTTAAATAAATCTAAGGCTTCATCTCTACTTAGTTCTTTTCTTACTATTTTTTTATTTTCTTTAGCAATTTTTTTCATTTCATTTTCTATTTTAGGTAAATCTTCATCAGTTAATGTTTTATTACCTAAATCGATATCATAGTAAAACCCCTCTTCAATTACTGGTCCTACCCAAAATTTAGCATCAGGATATATTTTTTTAACAGCCTCTGCTAATAAATGCGCACAAGAATGATTTAGTGGCATTAGTTTTTCATTTTCTTTAATATTTATCATTTTTCATCTCTCCCTTATATTATATTTTTAATCTTCTGTCTTCCTTGTCTATTAACTTTTTCAGTAGGTGTAACACTATATAACCAATCTAAATATTCCAAATATTCAATAGTTTCTACTTCACCTGTACAAGGATCATAATCATATCCTTCAGAATTAAGTAAATTTCTTCTTCGTCTTAATCGTTCTTTCTCTGTTATTTTTTCTCTTTCTTCTAATATAGCATTTTTATTTACCTTAAGCCTATCTTCATAACATCTAATATTATTATCATCATCTCTAACATAGATATAATCATTAGGCTCAGCTTTAGAAGCGACAGATAAAGCTATACTTCTAGGAGGAGTAAAACCTCTATTTAATAAATATATTGGCATATCATTATGATGAAAACGCGTTCGATTTCTATGATGACTTTTAACTCCATACCAAGTTTTCATAAATACGTGAATATTCTCACATTCTTTAGAACTCTTATAATACTTTTTCTTCTTACCCATATTCTTCTCCTTTATACAAAAAAGGATGATATCTAGGAGTGCTTACAACACGGATACCATCCTTTCTTTAACTTAATTTAGATAACGGTTCTAACCGGAATTACTTTTTATAATTCTACTCATTAAGGTAGTAATAAAAGAGCTTTTCTTAACTTTCACCAACCGTTAAGTCTCTACGATTAAAAGTATTCTTTTATCAAGTCCCTAATTAATAACGTATTTATGAATATAATTTTACTACAAAATTGATAAATGTCAAACTATTTTTC
>CALVJE010000052.1 GCA_944331725.1 uncultured Bacilli bacterium
GGTTATATTGTTGGTTCCCGTGGTTCTGTTGGTTCATCATTCGTCGCTACTATGATGGGAATAACTGAAGTAAATCCTCTTCCAGCACATTATCTATGTCGTAATAAAGATTGTAAGTACTCAGAGTTCATTAATGAAGAAGGAACTCCTTATGGAAAAGACTATCCATCAGGATATGACCTAAAAGATAAAACTTGTCCTAAGTGTGGTGAACCTCTAGGTAAAGAAGGACAAGATATGCCATTTGCAACCTTCTTAGGTTTTAATGCAGATAAAGTTCCCGATATCGATCTTAACTTCTCAGGAGAATATCAATGGAAAGCTCACGAGTATACAAAAGTATTATTCGGAGTTGATAATGTATACCGTGCTGGAACAATTGGTACAGTAGCAGAAAAAACTGCCTATGGTTATGTTAAAGGTTACTTTGAAGAACACGGTATTGTAGGTAAGAGAAGTACAGAGATTGAACGACTTGCTAAAGGATGTACAGGTGTTAAAAGAACAACAGGTCAACACCCTGGAGGTATCGTTGTTATACCAGGTTATATGGATGTTTTTGATTTTACTCCATTCCAGTATCCTGCTGATGATAATACTTCACTTTGGCGTACAACTCACTTTGATTACCACGCTATTGACCAAGACGTTTTAAAACTAGATATACTAGGACACGATGATCCTACAGTTTTAAGAATGCTTCAAGATTTATCTGGTATAGACATTACAACACTTCCAATGGATGATAAAAAAATATTTTCCCTACTATCTAGTCCTAATGCTTTAGGAGTAACAGAAGAAGATATTTTATGTCCTACAGGAACACTTGGACTACCAGAACTTGGTACCCGTTTTGTTATTCAAATGCTTGTTGAAACAAAACCATCAACCTTCGCTGAACTTGTTAAAATATCAGGATTATCACACGGTACTGATGTTTGGGCTGGAAATGCTAGTGAATTAATTAAAAATAACATTGTTCCTTTTAAAGATGTTATAGGTTGTCGTGATGATATAATGGTTAACTTAATGAACTGGGGAATGAAACCTATTAGAGCCTTTAAAATAATGGAACACGTTAGAAAAGGTAAAGCGACCAAAGACCCTGAAACTTGGAAGGGTATGGTAGAAGAGATGAGAGAAGCTAAAGTACCTGAATGGTACATAGAATCTTGTCATAAAATAAAATATATGTTCCCGAAAGCTCACGCTTGTGCCTATGTTATGAGTGCTATTAGAATCGCTTGGTTTAAAGTGTATAAACCATTATATTACTATGCAGCCTTTTTCTCAATTAGAGTAGATGACTTTGATATAGATACAATGATAAAAGGCTATAATGCTATTAAAACAAGATATGATGATTTAATGGCTAAAGGTTTTGAAGCGACTAATAAGGAAACTAATATAATAGAGTCTCTTCACATCGCTTTAGAAGCAACAGCACGTGGTATTAAATTTGCACCTATCTCTTTAGAAAAGAGTGATGCTACTAGATTTATTGTTGATACTGAACACGAAAATACTTTGATACCACCATTTAAAACAATAGATGGACTAGGTTTAACGGTTGCTAAAACTATAGTAGAAGCAAGAGAACAAGGACCATTCTTAAGTAAAGAAGATTTACAAAAACGTGGTAAAGTATCAAAGACATTAACAGATAAAATGACAGAAATGGGTATACTTAATGAATTACCTGATTCTAATCAGTTAAGTTTGTTTTAATTAATCAAAGTATAGGAGGAATCTCAATGTGAAAAAAGTAACAGCAGTAGGAACTTATGGTAATGTTGCAGTAACTGAAGATAAAACAAAATTACATAATGATTTAGTTTATGAAATGTTTAAAGAAGTATTAGAACCTATGCAACAAGAAAAAGTTAAAGGTGATTTAATTCAATACTGGTCTAATGCTGGATTAATTACTCAATATTTAGGAACTATGTTTTATTTAGAAGATATTAAAGAAAGTGAAACAGTAAACAGTGTTGTTTGTATTATTCCGAAAAATGTAAGCAATAGTCAGCTCAATTATTTTGAAGATAATTACTTAAATAGTATTGATACATTTATAGGAATTTACTTTGATGGTGAAGAGTTTAAATTGCTTGAAAATAATTATAATGATAGTAATGAATTGTATAATTTTTTAGAAGAAGCAATAAAAACTAAAGGAATAAGTTAAAAAAAGAGTCAAAATTAAAGACTCTTTTTTCTTTTTATGGTATACTTTTTTATAGGAGGAAGTATGAAAAAGATTAACCTAGATAAAGTAAATTACATACAATATGGTAATAATAAAGGAAAAGAAATTATTTTATTACACGGTTGGGGACAAAATATTGAAATGATGGAACCACTTGGTAATCCATTATCTTATAAATATCATATTACAATATTAGATTTCCCAGGCTATGGAAAAAGTGCTGAACCAGATGAAGTCTGGAGTGTATCTGATTATGCTAATCTTGTTCACGAGTTAGTAAATAAATTAAAGATTAAAAAACCAACTTTAATAGGACATTCTTTTGGAGGTAGAGTTGCAATAGTTTATGCCTCAATGTATGAAGTTGATCGTGTTGTTTTATTTGGTGCTCCTTGTGTTAGAACTAAAAAAGGACTAACTTTAAAAGAGAAAATGTTAAAGAAAGCAAAAACATTACCAGGTATGGGTAAGATAGCAGAAATTGCTAAAAACTATATTGGGTCTGAAGATTATAAGAATGCTACACCTAAAATGAGAGAGATACTAGTTAAAACAGTTAATGAAGATCTATCTGATTATGCTAAAAAAATAACTGTACCAACACTTCTTATATGGGGAGAAATGGATGAAGCAGCACCCCTTGAAGAAGCAAAATTACTTGAAAACTTACTTAGCGATGGGGCCTTAATTGTTTTACCAGGCACTCATTATGCTTATTTAGAAAATTTAAATCAAGTTATAAATATTATTAATAATTTTATGGAGGGATAGAATGGAAATACTTTTAATTTTAATTGCTATTATAGCAATAATTATAAAATCAAAGAAAAGTTTACATATGTTACAACAAAACTTATATAATGAAAATAACCGTTATATTAAATGGGTTGTTAATAATAGTTCTAATTTCTTTTCAATTGAACTTTTAGCAGTATTATTTACTTCACTTGCCAATGTTTTCTTTATCAATGCTGATAATATAAGTTTAATTTTAAATATTATAGCAATTATTCTTTATATAATTTATATTGTAAGATTTAGAAATAATCTAAAGAATGAACAAGTGAAAAAACCTTTAGTAGTTACATCTCGCGTAAAAAGACTAATCGCTACAACTATTATTCTTTATTTAATACCTTTAATCTTTGTATTTGTTTATAAAGATGAATTACTAATTAGTCACTTTATAATCTTTATCTTTATTGTATTTACATATCTAAATACATTTATAATATTCCTTGCTAACTTTATTAATAAATATACTTTAGAAAAATATGTCTATCATCATTTTAAAAGTATTGCTATTAAAAAACTAAAAAATATGTCTAATTTAAAAGTTATTGGTGTTACTGGTAGTTATGGTAAAACAAGTAGTAAAAATATTTTAGCAGATATATTAAATATTAAATATGCAACTTTGCCTACACCACGTAATTTAAATACACCTTATGGATTAATTATGACTATTAATAATCATCTAGATAAATTTACAGATATTTTTATTGCCGAAATGGGTGCTTATGTTAGAGGAGAAATAAAAGAACTTTGTGATTTAGTTCATCCTAAATATGGTATTTTAACTAGAATTGGTACTGCTCATTTAGAAAGTTTTGGTAGTGAAGAAAACATTCAAAAGACTAAGTTTGAACTTATTGAATCTTTACCTGTTGATGGAGTTGGTGTTTTAAATAAAGATGATCCTAAACAAGTTAGTTATAAGTTAAAAAATAAATGTAAAATACTTTGGATAGGTATTGATAATAAAGATGTAGATGTTAAAGCTAGTGATATAAAATGTTCTAATGTAGGAACAACTTTTAATGTTATATTTAAAGGTGATAAGAAAAAATATGAGTTTGAGACTAAACTATTAGGAAAACATAATGTCTATAATATCTTAGCAGGACTTGCTTTAGGACGTGAGTTTGCTATACCTATTACTAAGTTACAACAAGCGGTTAGAAATGTTAAACCAATTGAACATAGACTAGAACTTAAGAAGATGGGTTACTTCTATCAAATAGATGATGCTTATAATTCTAATCCTGTAGGTGCTAAAAGTGCGTTAGAAGTGTTATCTATGATGCCAGGATTAAAAGTAGTAGTAACTCCTGGTATGATAGAACTAGGTAGTAAAGAAGAAGAACTTAATAAAGAATTTGGTAAAGAGATTGCTACTATTTCTAAAGCAGACTATGTAGTTCTAATTGGTGAGAAGAGAACACTTCCTATTAAAGAAGGACTTAAGGAAGCTAAGTTTAATATGGATAATTTAATAGTTTACAATGATGTAAAAGAAGCATATAATTTTATAAGAGGTATTAAAACTAAAAAAGATATTTATGCTTTGTTTGAAAATGATTTACCTGATACATATAATGAAAAGTAGGAGGAGATAAATATGAAAATAAAATTAGGTGTTATATTCGGTGGTGAAACTGTTGAACACGAAGTAAGTATAATATCAGCAGTTCAAGCTATGAATAAAATTGATCAAGATAAGTATGATGTTATACCAATTTATATTACTAAAGATGGTGAGTGGTATACAGGAAATATGTTAATGGATGTAGAAGTATACGGAGATTTAGATTTAATAAAGAAATATGCTAGTAATGTTGTATTATATAAAAAAGATGGTGCTTTCGTACTTCAAAATAAAGGACTATTCAAAAAGATTGTTACTGATTTAGATGTAGTATTCCCAATTGTTCACGGTACTAATGTTGAAGATGGTGTACTACAAGGATATTTACAAACAGTAGGTGTACCATATGTTGGACCTAATGTATATGCATCAGTAGTAGCCCAAGATAAAGCTTATATGAGAGACATCTTTAAAGCTAATGGATTACCTATACCAAATTATACTTGGTTCTATGATACAGATTATAAAAATAATCCTGATGAAGTAATTAAAGAAATAGAAAAAATTAAGTATCCTGTTATAGTTAAACCTGCTACAACTGGTAGTAGTGTTGGAATAGGTGTTGCTAAAAATAAAGATGAACTTGTAAAAGCAATTGAAGAAGCTATTAATTATGATAGTAAAATAGTTGTAGAAGAAGTAATTAAAAATTTAATGGAAGTTAATATCGCTGTTTTAGGTAATTCTGAAAATCAAGAGGTTAGTGTTATTGAAGAAGTATTATCTAAGAGTGCTTTCTTAACATATGATGAAAAATATATTGGTAGTGGTAAAGTTAAAGGTAAATTAGGTGCTAAGATGACTCCATTAAAGGGTTCAAAAGGAATGGCCTCAGCTGATAGAAAAATACCTGCTGACCTTACTGATAAAATGACTAAAGAAGTAGAGGACTTAGCTGTTAAAGTATTTAAAGCATTAGGAAACAGTGGAAATGCTCGTATCGATATGTTAATTGATAGTAAAGCTAAAAAAGTATATGTTAATGAGATTAACTCAATTCCAGGTTCACTTGCTTTCTATCTATGGGATCCTAAAGGAAAAGATTATACTGAACTATTAGATGATATGGTTAGTATTGCTATTAAAGATTATAAGAAACGTGAAAGTAAGACTCATTCATTTAATACTAACATCTTACAAGGTTTCGCTAAAAATGGTATTAAAGGAATGAAAGGAAAACTACAAAATAAATAAAACTGTATTAGTAAAAACTAGTACAGTTTTTACATTTGTTGACATTTATCAATGGTTATATAACAATACTATTGTAAAAAAATATGTTATCCTAATAATAGGAGAGTGAATATTATGGAGAAAAAGAGTAATAAGGGGTTAATAATATTTATCATTATATTAATTATCTGTATTATAGGGTTAGTATTCTATATATTAGTAGATAAAGATATTATTAAACTTAATAGTACTACTACAGAGAATGCTCAAGTAGAAGAAAATAATACTAATGAAAATGAAGAAAAAAATAAAGAAGTAGACATCAGTATTGACAATGAAAATATTAAAACTTTATTTAATAATGCTCATCGTATATCTATAGGACCAGAAACTCCAATTTATAAAGATGGTGGTTATAAAGTAAGTGAAATGACAACTGATGAGAAATTCACCTTACTAGCTAGTCAATGGTATAACGAGTTAAATACACATATTGACTATATAGGACAAACTAATGACCAAATAACAGTATTAGATGAAAAAGAACTAAAAACTATATATGAAAGAACTTTTGGACCTAATACTTATGAAAGAGTTAGTCAGATAACAGATAGTACTGGTTGTCTTACATTAACCTATGATGAAACATATCAAGGCTATATTGAAAGAAATGGCTTAGGGTGTGGTGGTACTAGTGCTTTTAGTGTTTATGAAAAAATGATAAGTGCTACTAAATATAATGATAGAATAGAAATAGTAAGTAGAGCTTTCTATATAGATGGAGAATCTAAACAAATCTATAAGGATTATAATAAAACAACTTCTTTAGGAGGACTACTTATTGATGAAAATACAGTTAGTAGTGAAGAAGAAAGAGAAAATACTTATAATCAATATATAGAAGATAATAAAGATAATTTAGAACAATATACATACACGTATAATCTTAATGAAGATGGTTTCTATTATTTAACTAGTGTAGAAAGAACTAAAGAATAAAACTACTGAAAATTTACTCAGTAGTTTCTTTTAATTTATCATTAATTATCTTTAAGTTATTATTAAGTCTAAGATCATTTGGTTCTATCTTTATTGCTTTCTCCAAAAATACCTTACTAGCTTCTATTTCTCCTTTATTATAATAAGAAATACTTAATAAGTCATATGGTGTATAATCAAAACTAAACGTCTCATTGATATAACTCTTAGTATGACTCTTAATATTTAAAGCTTTATTCACATAATTAATAACATTATCATAATCATTTAAAACATAATAGAGTAGGGCCATTTCCATATAAGGATCTCTTAAATAAGGAGCTTCTTCAATCGCTTTTAGAAGCCACATTTTCGCTTCATCATATCTTTTTAAGTTCTTATAACATCTACCAATAAATCTCATAGAAGCACATCGCTCATCTTTCCAAGTAGCATTTTCTAAATTTAAATGTCTAATCAAAGTATCGATCGCTTCATTATATTTACCATAATACATATATTCACGACCTAAATAGTGCATATTTCTATCATCATTAGGATCCTCTTCAACAGAGATTTCTAAAAGAGGAAGATAACTACTTCTAGACTTAGTTCTATCAGGATAATGATTTAAAATAATATTATCAGTAACACTAAAAGTTTCAACTCCCTCATATTTTAATATTTCGTGAACTGGATGATACCAAGAATAACCTAATCTCTTATGAATTTTTTCATAATAAAAACTTATTATAGGATTATTGTTTTCATCTAAATACCAGTTATAAATATATCTAAGTCTTGTAGTATT
>CALVJE010000053.1 GCA_944331725.1 uncultured Bacilli bacterium
TCTCCATCTAAAACCACTTCTTTCAATCTTTATCTTATAATATTATTATTGCATATTATAAAACAATTTACAATAAATTTATTTTAAAAAGAAAAAGAACTTTTACAAGTCCTATTTTCTTAAACCTAATTTCTTAACTACTTCACGATATTTTGCAACATCTTTCTTAGCTAAGTAATTAAGCATATTTCTTCTTTGTCCAACTTTCATTAAAAGACCACGACGAGAATGATGATCGTGAATATGAGTCTTTAAATGTTCTGTTAAATTCTCTATTTCTTTAGTTAAAATAGCAATTTGAACAGCACTAGATCCAGTATCATTAGCATTTTCTCCAAAGTCTTTAATTATTTGTTGTTTCTCTTCTTTTGTTAAAGCCATAATATCCTTCCTTTCTATAAATTTATTCGCCTTATCTTGGTAATTGGTGTAAGGAAGAACTCCAATTACTAAGAAAAGGTAACGTCTATAATATACACTATTTTTTTATTTTTGTAAACGTTTTACTACACTTTCTTCACTATCTTTACTAATAAAACTCGAATCAACTTCTTTTAAATTCTCTGCTACTAAACATTTATTTTGATCTATAACAACTAAAACATCATCATAATCTAGACTTTCTTCTTCCTTACTTTGTAAATTATATAAAGTATCTATATCTTTATATAAGAATCCTTCTCCTGCTTCTACATATAAGGGAATACTATTACCAGAAATTTTATCATAATAAGTTAGTGTATATTTCATTTCATCAGTTAAAGGTTCTATCTTTATATTATCATAATCATCAACACCAATAGTATTAGCAACAGAAGTCTTAATAGTAGTTAATAAAATATTTTCTAATATATCATAAGTATTATCTTTTAAAAACTCAGAAAGATAATTTTTTAAATATAAAAGTTTTTGGGCAATTCTTCCTTTTTCAAGATTACTATTAAAATCTTCTTCTTCAGAATTTAAGATACTAATATATTCATTAACCTCTTCTAAAGATAAGTTTTCAACTTCTTCTATAGATATAACATCTAATGGTTTTAAATTATCATATAATGATAAATCTACTAGATTTAGGGTTTTATATATATTTATTTTTTCTTCTAACATATCACTAGCAGAAACAATACTAACTTCTTCATCATCAAATGTTACTTTATCATTTATACTATCTAAAAGTGTATTATCACTATTTAAATCTACTGTTTCATCTAAAGATAAATCTACATCTACCTCTTTACTAGAACATCCTCCAATATTGATAGTAATCCCACAACTTAATAATAATACTATTAATTTTTTTGATATTTTCATAGATATCCCCCTTTCATAAGCCTTGTAGATTATATCACAAAGCATTCATATTGTCAAAACATTTTCACTATGCTAAAATTAAAATGGTGATAATATGGCAAGTGCAATAATACATATAGCAGTAGCAAAAAAATAAATGAACAGTTAAAAATGAATGAAAAAGAATTTTTTTTAGGTACAATCGCTCCTGATATAAGTAAACATATAGGACAAGATAGGAAAATATCTCATTTTTTAGATGAAAATAGAATTCCTGATTTAAACTTATTCTTAAAGAAATATAATAATTCCTTAAATATACCTTTTATAATGGGATATTATATTCATTTATTTACTGATTATTTATGGTTTAAATACTTTTATAGTGAAATAACTAATTTAAAGACAAGTATAACTTTACTTAATGGTAATACTTTAAAGTGTAGTAAAGAAGAAATTAATAAGCTTATTTATAATGACTATACTAATTTAAATACATTATTAATAGAAGAATATAACATAGATTTATCTTTATTTTATGAAGAAATAGAAATACCTAAAATTAATTTTTCGGAAATACCTCTTGATAAATTACAAATTGTAGTTGATCAGATGGGAATAATAATAGAAAATAGTAGAAAAGAAAAAACTTATTCATTTAATTTAGATAATGTTAAACAATTTATTAATACTTGTACTGATTTAATAAGCAATGACATAAAAATGAGACCCAAAGTCTCATCTTAACATTTTATAACATTTTAATTTATCATTATCTTTTTTATAGATAGCAATTTCATTACTTTCTTTTAGAAATAATACTTTGTCTTTAATATTATAATGATTACTAATAGGTGCTCCATTATTAATTAAATTATAATCTTTATTATCTATTTCTATTACAGGTATATCTAAGGCATCTTTAATAGTAATTAAATTACTATTTATATTAACTTTATCTAAACTAATCGCATCACTTATTAAAAACTTTCCTTGCCTAGTTCTAATTAAACTATTCATAGTACAAGGAATATCTAAAAAGTCTCCCATATCTCTAATTAAGCTTCTAATATAAGTACCTTTAGATACAACACATCTAAAGATAAAAGAAGTATTATTATAATCAAGTAATTCTAAGTCTTTAATTAAGACTTCTCTTTTAGGTAACTTTATATCTAAATCACTTCGAGCATAATCATATAGTTTCTTACCATTTATTTTAACAGCAGAATATTTTGGTACTTCTTGTAAATATTTCTTAGGAAAAGTTTTAAATAAATTGTCTAACATTTCTTTAGTAATTTCCTTATTAGTTTTTCTTAATACTTTACCTTCTATATCTAAAGTATCAGTTTCTATTCCCACTTTAACACTTGCAATATATTCTTTATCTTCACTAGTTAATAATTCATTAATCTTACAAGCTTTATTAATAGTAACAACTAATACTCCCTCTGCCATTGGATCAAGAGTTCCATTATGGCCAACTTTCTTAGTGTCAAAAATATCACATACTTTATTAACAACATCTCTTGAAGTAATATCTTTAGGTTTATTTACTATTAAAACTCCACTTTTTTTATAAAGTTTATCATACTCTTCTAAACATAAATTAGAGTTTTTAATAATATTAGCGGTACTTTTACCAACATATCTATAATGCCAAGGTTCATAATTATATTTAGTAATTATCTCTTTATCTTTAGGATATCTAAGTATAAGTCCATATTTAGATAATCTATCTATTATTTTTTGAAATATATCATCATAAGTTAATAGTTCTTTACTATCAGAAATTAATTTATCATCTATAATTAATCCAATATCAAAACAAAGCCCTGTATGATGTTCACTAGTATTAACTCCTGCTACATACTTATTTACATAACTACTACCATATTTATCAGTATATAAATCTATAATTTCTTCTTGTTCTTCTATACTTCTATAACCACTAATTATATCAATAAAAATATTCTCTTTTTCTAAATCTTCTTTTAATAAAAGATATGCTTTTAAAGTTCTTTTTTCAAGAAGAAACTCTTCTTTTAAAGAATTACTAATTACTTTTAATTCTCTATTAGAAAAATAATTCTTATCATAAAACTTATCTTTATTAACAACTATTTTATAATCCATTCTATTCCTCATTTAACTCATCAATAATCTTATCAATTTTCTCTCCATAAGAAATAGATTCATCATAATAAAACTTTAACTCAGGAATATTTCTAATATCTATTCTTTTAGCAAGTTCACCTCTAATAAAACTAGAGGCTTTATTTAAAGCTTTTAGAGTATCCTCTTTTTTTTCTTCTTCTAAAACAGTTACATATATTTTAGCATAACTAAGATCATTAGAAGTATCACAATCAGTAATTGTTACAAACTTAAATCTCTCATCTTTAACTTCTAACATTAATATTTTACTTACTTCTTCCATTATCATATGATTTATTCTTTCAATTTTTATATTCATCTTTAATCATTCCCTTCAAATAAAGTATAACATATTATTTAAAAGTTTAAAATCTATTTGCAAATACTATTAAAAAGTATTAAAATATAGAACTATTAGGTGATACATTATGAATTTAAATGACTATGAGAAAATGGTATATAAAAAGGCATTATATAAAAAAATGTCTAAACTAGATATTAGTGATGATGTTAAAAATGAGTTTATAGATAGCGTTATAGAAGAAGCATCTAAAAAGTTTCATAAATCTTTTTCTTTATTTTTAAGAGATATGTTTGATAAAAGATTAAAAGAATTAAAGAGAAAAGAAATAAGTATTTTAACTAAGAAAGAATATAAACTTATTCTAACATTAAAAGAATTAGAACTTAATAAAACATCAGAAGTAAATTATAAAGATAAAAAGAGTTTTAAGACGATTTTAAATCAAGTAATAAATGAATTAATGAGGGATGAAGAAAAATTAAAAGAAGCGATAAAAATTTATCCTAATATTAAGAAATATATTATAAGTAAAAAAGCTTCTATATCTACTTATGATTTAAAGATTATAGAATATCTTGAGAAAACAAAAATTAATATTATACCTGATAATGATAGAAGATTAAGTTATAAGATAAAATATTTAAGTAATAAAATAAATTCTATTAGTAAAGAGATATTTAAGTTATATCCAAATGCTTATAAGACTTTAAGACTTATATCTTTAGGTTTAACTGTTAAAGAAGTTGAAATATTCTATATATTAAAAGAAGATACTCTTATTAAAGAAAAAGCGAAAAAATTAGGATATAGTCATTATGAGAGTTATAGTATGGCTTTAGATAAGTTATATGGAAAGATTAGAAATAATAAAGAAATTAGAGAGATTTCTCTTAATACTTATCCTGATATTATGGATATGATTGAAAAAAGAGATATAATGCATCATAAAATAAAAGTTAGATCTATTAATAAAAGATATAAAGAGATATTTAAGAAAAAATTAATAGTTAAGAAAGCTCCTAAAGTAGTTAGTATTTCTAAAACATATTTACCTTATACTATTATGGATGATATAAAGGTTAATAATATCTATTTAAATAATAATGGTACTTTTATAAGTAGTGATAGTTTAAATGAAAGTGATAGTATAGAAAATATTAAAAAGTTAACTAAAGAATTTAATGATTTAACTTTAAAAGAAAGATATATTGTAGCGATTAGATTAGGTTATGTTAAAACAAGTACAAATATAGATAAAAAAGAAAGTACTAAAGTTTTACATAAAGTATTAGAAAGAAGGTTTAAGTAAAATGAAAACTGATTATAATAGTATTTTAGAAATTAAAAATGGTAATATAAGGAAAGAAGAGTTTTTTAAGAATAAATTAAAGGAAAGTATTAAGAAATTAAATTTAAAAGATATTAATGAAGAAGCTTTAATAAATGAAGTATTTAAGGAAGCTTTAGATACTTATACTGAGGATACTCCTATTCCTTTTATTTATCATATGAATGGTATTCTTGCTAATAAGACTGATAATAATTTTAATTATAAGTTAACCGATAAAGAGGAAATAATTGTATATTCTTTAATGAAAAAAGAAAATGGTAAATTTCTTACTAATGAACTTATTATTGCAAAAAATGGTATTACTAAAGAAGAGTTAGAAAATATTTTTGAAAAAATGGATAAAATTAAAGAGAAAAATAAAGAATATTATGATGAGCTTTTTAAGAATTATCATAATATTATGGAACAGAGGAAAACATATTTTAAAGATTTAGTTACTATTAATGATGATGATTTAGAAATGTTAGGATACTTTATAGGTTATAATAATAAAAAAGAGTTATCAATTGAAGAGATCGCTAGTTTATATGAACTTAGTGAAGAAGTAGCAAGAAAGAAAATTGTTCATATTTTTAAATTATTAAAATATAAAAATAATCAAGAGAAGTTATTGGATAGATTTCAAAGACAAGATATTTCTAAAGTTTTAGGGGAAAAAGCTAATAAGTTGAGACTTAGATTAAATTTTTATGAATTAAGAGCAGTAGAAAGAAAAACAGCTAAATATGTTGTGGAAGTTAAGGAAGATAAGAATAAAAAGAAAAAAAGAAGTTATCAAGCTTATACTTTAACAGAGGATGATATTAATTTTATTAAGATATTAAAGAAAAAATATAATAAAGAGATAGATGCTTTTGAAACTATTATGTTATATACTAAAACTACTGATTATTTTAATTATAAGTTTAGATGTTTATTTAAAAAATTAGATAAATATGAAAACTTAAAGGAAGAGGCTTTAAAAATATTTCCTAATCTTTATGAAGTTAGAACTTTAAGTACTATTAGAGAACAACAGATAATAGAAGAATTAATAAGACAAGAAAAAGAAGATTTAAGTAATGAAGTGATAGCTAAGAAGTTAAATTATAAGAGTTCAACTGAATTTGGTATATTTAGAAATAAATTGTATAGAAAGATTGCTGATAATAGTGTTTATAAAGAAGAAATAATGAAACTATATCCAGAGTTTTTTGAAGTTAAAAGTTATTTAGAGTATATAGATGAATCTAAACAAGCTGATATCGCCTTAAGTTATACTTATTTTCTACAAATGCTTGATAAAACAATTACTAATAATAAAGTTGATGATAGTTTAAAGAAGAAAGCCTTAGAAATATATAAGATTTTAAAAGAAAATAAAAATTTAAAATTATCTAAAAAATTAACTAAAACAATCGCTACTATTAATAGAGATTATATTGAGAATTTGAGTATACTAGAAATAATTGGTAATACTTCATATGATAGTTTAGAGGGATTAATTAATGACTTTTATGATAAAATTATTGGTATAAAATATTCAAAATATAATCCTAATAACATAACAAGTGAAAATATAACGGTTCTAAAAGATTTATATACTCCTAATAGTAAAGGATACGATACACAAGAAGAAGTTGGTGATAAACATCATATTAGTCATAGTGTTGTTTTTAAGATTAAAGAAAGTATTTTAACTAATATAGAAAATAATGTATTAAGAAATAATATTGAATCTATATGGCCTACTTATCAAGAAGATATTATTATAAAAAATAATTTTAATAAATTTAGAAGTGTTTTACTTGATGAAGATGATTTAAATGATATGGATAATCTTGCTAAAAGTAATAATATTATAGAAGGTCTTAGCAAATTACAAGAATCAGTATATGGTGCTTTTGCTAGTACTAGAGATATTAATGATCAAATATTATTAGCTTTTAGATTGGGATTCTTTAATAAGCATCCATTTACTAGTAGAGAGATAGCAGAGATGTTAAAAATAGATGAAGACTATATTATTAATTTAACTAAAGAATGTTTAATAGAAACTAAAGATAATTTAACACAAAAAGAATCTAGAAAAATTAAAATCTAGATTCTTTTAATTATGAAATTACATATTATCAATGAACTATGATAATTCAAATTATCTGTTTAAACAGATAATATTTATAGACTTAATAACTGACTCAGGATATTCTAAGCATTCCGTTCATTTATAATTCTGTATTATAATTAAACAAAATGAAGAATTATCATAAATAATAACGGTAGTAGTAACAACTAAGTTTCTTTAGAATTTTTATTTTTGTAATACGCATCTAAAATATTAAGAAAAGAACAAAGCATTTAATTACCTTTTACTACCTTTTTTCATTAAAATATACAATTAATGTTATCTGTTCATTATACAAAGGAAACCTTGGTATAATCACCAAAACTCATATATAAACAGATAACATTATTGAACGGATAACAC
>CALVJE010000054.1 GCA_944331725.1 uncultured Bacilli bacterium
ACTGGTAAAGAGGGTGTTCGTCCTACTATTTATAAACTTGGTGGTAAAGAGTGGGAGAAAGTAAAAGCACGCGTTAAAAGTAAAGTCCAAGATATGGCTAATGACTTGTTAAGAGTTCAAGCAGAAAGAGAAAGACAAAAGGGTTTTGCTTTTTCTCCTGATAATGAGTTACAAAAAGAGTTTGAAGATGCATTTCCTTATGTTGCAACAAATGACCAGTTACTTGCTACTAAACAGATAAAAGAAGATATGGAAAAGGTTTCTCCTATGGATAGATTATTAGTAGGTGATGTTGGTTTTGGTAAGACAGAAGTTGCTTTTAGGGCAGCCTTTAAAGCGATTATGGATAATAAGCAAGTATTACTTTTATGTCCAACAACTATTCTTTCTAGTCAACATTATAAGAATGCTCTTGAAAGATTTAAAGATTTTCCTGTTAATATTGGTCTTTTAAATAGATTTACTAGTCCAAGAGAACGTAATAGAATCATTGAAGAGTTAAGAGAAGGAACAATAGATTTTGTTATTGGTACACATAGAATACTTAGTGATGATATTAAACCTAAAGATTTAGGATTATTAATTATAGATGAAGAGCAGAGATTTGGAGTTAAACATAAAGAAAAGTTAAAACAATATAAGAGTACTGTTGATGTTTTAACTTTAACGGCTACACCAATTCCAAGAACTTTACAAATGTCTATTGCAGGTATTAGAAGTTTATCTTTAATAGAGACTCCACCAAGAGATAGATATCCTATTCAGACTTATGTTATTGGTTATAATAAACAGCTTGTTAAAGAAGCGATTATGAAAGAGATGTCTCGTGACGGACAGGTATTTCTATTATTTAATAATGTTGAAAATATCGAACAAGAAGTAATGGAGATAGAGAATCTTGTTCCTAGTGCTAGGGTTATTTATGCTCACGGTAGGATGGATAAGACTAAGATTGAAGATGTAATGCAACAATTTATTGATCACGAAGCGGATGTTTTAGTGTGTACAACCATAATAGAGACTGGTATAGATATTCCTAATGTTAATACGTTAATTATTTTAGATGCGGATAGATTTGGTCTTGCTCAGTTATATCAGATAAGAGGTAGAGTTGGCCGTAGTAATAAAATAGCTTACTGTTACTTAATGTATCAAGAGCATAAAGTATTAACTGAGACTGCTGAAAAACGTTTAAAAGTTATTAAAGAGTTTACTGAATTAGGTAGTGGTTTTTCTATTGCAACTCGTGATTTATCTATTAGAGGAGCAGGAGATATTTTAGGTAGTAAACAAGCTGGTTTTATTGATAGTGTTGGTATTGACCTTTATTTAAAGATGCTTAATGAAGAGGTAGAGCGTCTTAAAGGTAATGTTGTAGAAGAAGAACAAGAGGAAGAGACTAATAAGACATTACTTAATGTATCTACTCATATTAGTGATGATTATGTAACTGATGATGACTTGAAGATTATGATTCATAGAATGATTAATGAGATAGATAGTAAAGAAAAACTTCAAGAAGTTAGAAGTGATTTAGAAGATAGATTTGGTAAACTTAATGAAGATATTATTATCTATATGTATGAAGAGTGGTTTGAGAAACTTGTTAAGCAAGTCGGTGTTACTAAAGTTAGTGAAACTAAAAATACTATTGAACTTTACTTTGATAAAGAATCTACTAGTAAGTTAAATACAGAAGATTTATTTATGAATGCTTATCAGATTACACCTATGTTTAGATTTAAGAGTAGAGAAAGTGATTTAACTATTATCTTAGATATTGTTAAGTTAGAGAAACATCCTATCTATTATTTAGTTGCTTTGTTATCTAGTATGGTAAGTTAAGTTTTCTTTATATATTTAATAAAATAATGTATTATATGTGGCAAATGAAGGGAGAAATTTTATATGTCATGGTTAATGTATGATGTTGATTCTGATTATAGAGGAAAGTTTGAGAATGTAGAAATAGAATTGGTTAATAATGGTTTTAATAAAATTAATTTAGAATGTGATGATAATTATGCAATTTATTATAATGATGAAACAAAAGCGCTTTGTTCTGTTGAATATTATGAAGGAAGAACAGTTTGTATTTTAGATAGTGCTTTATGGACAGAGCAATTATGTTTACCAAGTATTGATTTATTGCCTGGAATTATGTTTTTAATTAAAAGAAGAAATAAGATTCATAGAGACCTTAGATTACTTCATCTTGAAGTACTACCTATTATTTCTCATAGTGAAAGGGATAAGATATTAAATAGTTCAGTTGAAGATTTAGATACTTATATAGAAAAGAGTCTTGAAGAAGGTAATGCATTATTAGGAATGATTAATTTTAATACTAGTATTCTTAATAGTGTTAAAGAAAAAGAAAAAAGGATAAAATTATCAAGATTAGAACAAATGCCTACTGAAATACAAGAATTAGTTGCAGAACTAAAAGAAAAGACAGAAAGTGCAGACGATAATGATAAAGGGATAGCATATAAATTAGAGAGCAAGAAGTAAAGCTCTTTTTCTTTTGTCTCTTGACTAAAATCCTTTATCTTCTTATACTTATTAGTAGAATTGGAGGCTATGAAAACTGTGGTTAAAGAGGATATTTTAAAACAGCATAAACAAATATTAATGACAGCAGGATTAGAACTTGCTACTAATAATACTAATTCTTTAATAGAAGATGATATTATTAATGGAGTTATTGAAGTACCACTTGAAGCGATGGATACAGTTAAACAAAGAGTTCTTAATATTGCAAAAAATAATAGTTTGGTTTTAGATAGCGATAAGTTTAATGAAGTTTTAACTAGTTATAAAGATGAATTAAAGAAAGAGTTTAGAAATATTTTTAAGAAACGGATAAAACTAATAGAAGATAATTATTCTAAAATTAATGATGATAAGCCAATGGAGTTAATTAAAAATTTAAAGAAAGAGTTAGTTAAGTTTAATAAAGAAACGAAAAAAGAAGAGAAACAAGTTCTTACTAGTCTTGTTAAAGAAAAAATTATAAGTAATTTAGATTTAATAGTAAAAGAAGATAATACTACTTTTAAGAAAGATGCTACTAAGTTTTTACAAACTACTTATGTTAAACAGATAATAGAGACTGTTGATATGAAAATATTAGTTAAAGATACTATACTTCTTAATAGTTTAAAAGAACAGATAGAAAGGTTTGTTTTTACGATGGAAAATTCTCATTTATTTGATTAAATGAGTCTTTTTTTTGTGCTTTTTGTTAACTGGAAATAATTACCAAGGAAAAAAACTACTTCTTCCGTATATAATATCATTAGATACATTATTTTTATAGTATAAAATTGGGCAATAATTGAAATAATACTACTGTAAAGGAAGGAGCATTTATGAAGACAACAGGCGTAGTAAGAAGAGTTGATGATTTAGGAAGAATTGTTATTCCTAAAGATATTAGAAAATCTCTTAGAATTAGAGATGGTGAATCATTAGAATTTTTTGTTGATAAAGAGACAATTAGTTTAAAGAAATTTTCTACAAGTGCAGATTTAAGTGAGATGGCGCAGTCTTTACTTGATACTATTCATAAGACTATTAGTAAGAGTATTTTTGTTACTGATAGAGATAAAGTAGTAGCAGGTAGTGGAAAGTTAAAAAAAGAATTTTGTGGATATAATATTTCTACTAGATTAGAAGAGAGTCTTTTTGAAACAGAAGGACTAATTAAAAGTTCTGGTTTAGTAGAAGAACTTGTAGATAATAAAAGTAAGGGTGTTGAATATAAATATATACTTAGTCCAATTTTGTCTGATAGTGAAACTATAGGATTAGTATTAATGATTGTTGAAGAAGGTAAGAGTCTTAACGAAGAAGATGAGCATATTGTACAAATAATTGCTAATTTTCTATCAAAATATCTTGAAGATTAATTTCTCTTGTGTTAGAATATCGTTATTAAAAGTTGTGATGAAGAGTCTTATAAATTCTAGTTATAGAGAGTTCTTGGTTGGTGGAAAAGAAACAAAGATTTTATAAGATATGGCTTCTGAACTTTCATATTGATATGTAAGTATGAACGTGCTAAGCGTTAATTAGAATGAGTGTACAAGATTTATTGTAAAGAAAGGTGGTACCACGGAGTTTTTCGTCCTTTCGTTATGATAAATCTTTTTATTTTTAAGGAGGAGATATTAATGGAAAAATATTATATTACAACTGCTATAAGTTATACTTCTGGTAAGCCTCATATTGGTAATACTTATGAAGTTATTTTAGCTGATGCTATTGCAAGATATAAGAGAAGTAAGGGGTATGATGTTTATTTTCAAACTGGTACTGATGAACACGGTTTAAAAATAGAAACTAAAGCTAAAGAAGCAGGAGTTAGTCCTCAAGAGTTTGTTGATTCTATTGCAAATCAAATAAAAAGAATTTGGAATTTGATGGATACTAGTTATGATAATTTTGTTAGGACTACTGATAAACATCACGAAGAAGTTGTACAAAAAATATTTAATAAGCTTTATGAACAAGGAGATATTTATAAAGGGGAATATGAAGGTTTGTACTGTGTTCCTTGTGAGTCTTTTTTTACTGATAGTCAATTAGTAGATGGTAAATGTCCTGATTGTGGTAGAGAAGTACAAAAACAAAAAGAAGAAGCTTATTTCTTTAAAATGAGTAAATATCAAGATAGGCTTTTAAAATATATTGAAGATCATCCTAACTTTATAGAACCTGAATCTAGAAAAAATGAAATGATTAATAATTTCTTGAAACCTGGTTTACAAGATTTATGTGTTACTAGAACTACTTTTAAATGGAGTATACCTGTTACTTTTGATCCTAAACATGTTATTTATGTATGGATTGATGCATTAACAAATTATATTACTTTTATAGGATATGATCCTGATGGTAGTAGTGACTTGTTTAAAAAACTTTGGCCAGCTGACTTACACTTAATTGGAAAAGATATACTTCGTTTTCATACTATTTATTGGCCTATTATATTAATGGCTTTAGATTTACCTTTGCCTAAGAGAATATTTGGTCATCCTTGGTTACTTACTGATAATGATAAAATGAGTAAAAGTAAAGGTAATGTTATATATGCAGATGATTTAGTAGAGTTATTTGGTGTAGATGCAATTAGATATTATTTACTTAAAGAAATTCCTTATGCTAATGATGGTAATTTAACTTATGAGTTACTTATAGATATAATAAATAGTGATCTTGCAAATACTTTAGGTAATTTAGTACAACGTACTATTAGTATGGCCAATAAATATTTTGGTGGTGTTGTTACTAATAAAAGATGTTATGAAGAGATAGATAATGAATTTATTAGTAAAATTAATTCTTTAGATAAAAATATTTCTAAAGAAATGGATAAACTTTCTGTTTCTTCTGCTTTAGATTGTATTATTGAAGTTTTAAGAGCTAGTAACAAATATATAGATGAAACTACTCCTTGGGTTCTTGCTAAAGATGAGAATATGAAGGATAGATTAGAGACTGTCTTATATAATTTACTTGAATCTATTAGAGTATGTTCTATTAATCTTTCGTTTGCAATACCTTCTACATCTAAAGAGATTTTAAGACAGATTAATAATACTAAAGAAGATAATAGTTATTTAGATGATAATAAATATGAAGTAAATAGTCCTGAAATTTTATTTGAACGTATTGATAAAGAAAAGTTTTTAAATGAACATAATTTGTAAAATTTCTTGTAAAGTAGAGAAAAATTGAGATTAATTTAATTGTAATCTCTTTTTTTTATGTTATAGTGAAAGAGTGGTAAGGTAGTATTAAGCAGTGAGAAAGGAAAATGATATGCCTAAAATATTTGGTGTAGAAATTGATAGTATAATGTTTTACTTGCTGTATTTAATATTATTAGTCTTTGTAATTGTTGAACATAATGTGATTGATATTATTTACTTTTTTACTTTAACTATCTATTTAATTAGACTCTTTATTATAAAGAGAAAAAAGAAGAAAAAATCTTTGAATTAGTGTTGTTGCAAAGGTTTCTTTTTTTGTTTATAATCCTTTGTAGGGAGGTATATTTTATGTTTATTGATACACATTGTCATTTAAGTGGTGAAGATTATGATGACATAGATAAAATTATAGAAGATGATAAAAATGCTATGGTAGATAAAATAGTAGTATCAGGATGTAGTAAGGAAAGTATAGAGGAAGTATTAGTATTAAAAGATAAATATGATATTGTTTATGCTACACTTGGATATCATCCAGAGTATGCTTCTATTATTACAGAAGATGATTTAAATTATTTAAAAAAGATACTTGATAATGAAAAGATAGTTGGTATTGGAGAAATTGGTCTTGATTATCATTATGGTAAAGAAAATATTGATAAACAAAAATGGTTATTTGAAAGTCAGTTAAAAATAACTGAAGAGTTAAATTTGCCAGTAGTTATACATTCTAGGGATGCAACTCTGGATACAATTAATATTTTAAAAAAGTATAGAGTTAGAGGAATAATTCATTGTTTTAGTGGAAGTTTAGAGACTGCTAATATTTATATTAAAATGCGATTCTTATTAGGTATTGGTGGTGTTTTAACTTTTAAAAATTCTAAGCTTAAAGACGTGGTAAAAGAAATTCCTATGGAATCTATTGTTCTTGAAACTGATAGTCCTTATCTTACTCCTGTACCTTTTAGAGGAAAGCAGAATTCATCTAAATATTTAAAATATATAGCAGAGTTTATTTCTGATATTAAGGATATTGATATAGAAGAAGTGTCAAAAATTACCAATAGAAATGCTTGTAATTTATTTGACTTTAGATAGAGATAATGCTACTATTACCTTAATAGAAAATGAGGTAGGTAGACTGTGGGATCTAGATTTTTAAAATATTTTTTATTTGTTATTATGATTTTTTGTTTAGGATTTGTTGTTTTATCAGGTAATTCAAGAAAAGTAATTACAACTTCTAATATTAATAGTGTTAAGAGTTTGCAAGCTGTACATATTGTTAATAAATATAATTCTATTAAAGAGGCTGAGAAAAAAGTAGAGATTCCTTTTTTTGAAAGTTTTTATGATGCTATTAGTGTGGCTAGTACTAGTCCCGTTTCTTTTAATGGAAAGCTTACAGCATATGGCCCTGATTGTCCAGGTTGTTCTGGTAATAGTGCTTGTCCTCCACGACAAAATTTTAAGAATGGAAATATTTATTTTGAAGATCAAGTTTATGGAAAAGTACGTGTAGTTGCTGCTGATAGATCTATTCCATGTGGTAGTATTGTTAGGATAAGTGGTATTAATATTTATAGTGAGCCTATCCTTGCTATTGTTATGGATAGAGGTGGAGCGGTTACTGGTAATCATATGGATTTATTATTTACAAGTCAATCTAATTTAGAAGGATTTGCTACTAGCCATAATATAAAATTTGAACTTATACGATATGGATGGTAATAAAGTGTCTAGTTGTTACTACTCAGCCATAAAATAACGAATTTTAAGTAATTCGTTATTTTTACATGGTAAAACTAGGCAAACAAAATC
>CALVJE010000055.1 GCA_944331725.1 uncultured Bacilli bacterium
TCTAAAATTAAATATCAAGATAAAGAGATAGAACTAACAAGAAATGAGTTTTTACTTATGTATTATTTATTCTTAAACTATCCTAATATCTTAAGTAAAGATATGTTAATAGAGTATTTATGGAATGATAAATTCTATTTAGATGAGAATATCTTAATAGTAAATATTAATAGATTAAGAAATAAATTAAGAGATATAGGACTAGATGATTTTATTAAAACAGTAAGAGGTGTTGGTTATAAGTTATGATGTTTTTAGAATATTTAGAAGAAAAGATATTTTTTATAATAATAAGCTTGGTTTTTACTTTATTACTTAGTATATATCTATTATTAATAGGAATTGATTCTAGTGTTGTTATTTTACTAGTTATCTTAATAATTTTTTTTATCTTTATCTCTTTATTAATTAGTTATCTATTAATTAAGAAAAGATATAAGAAAATAGTTAATTTAGTAGATTCCTTATATGAAAAATATCTAATTAAAGAAGTAATAGATAAACCTAAGAACTTAGAGAATAGAGCCTATTACTATGCACTAGATAAGGCTTGTAAAGCTTTAAATGAAAATTTGAGTGAGGTAGAAAATTCTAAGGAAGAATATCTTGATTTCTTAGATAGTTTTATACACGATATTAAAACACCTATTTCTGCTTTATCTCTATATGCAGATAATAATAATGATGAAAAGATGAAAGAAGAAGTTTTAAAGATTAGTAGATTAGTAGATAAAATGTTATTTTATGCTAGAAGTGATGTTGTAGAAAAAGATTACTTTATTAAAGAAGTAACTCTTGCAGATCTTGTTCATCCAGTATTATTAGATTATAAGAATTATTTACTTAATTATCATATTAAAGTAGAAGTAAAGGATTTAGATAATTTAAAAGTTTATACGGATATTAAATGGTTAAACTTTATAATTAGTCAAATACTTAGTAATTCCTTAAAATATCAAAATAAAAAGAATAGATTAGTTAGAATTAAGGGATTTGAGGATAAAAACAATATTAAGTTAGAAATATATGATAATGGAGTAGGGATAAAAGAATCTGATATATCTAAAGTGTTTCATAAAGGCTTTACTGGTAGTAATAGGAATAAAAAGAATGCTAGTGGTATAGGACTTTATCTTACAAAGAAACTATGTGATAAACTTGGTATTGATATTAAAATAGAGTCAGCCTATTTAAAATATACTAAAGTTATTATTACTTTTCCTAAAGGAAATTATTTTGTAAAATAGCAGCTTTCGTTGTTGCAGAAACTAGTGAATAATTTGTAGTTTTTGCAGTTAACTGCAAAAAATATTGACAAATGTATTTTCGTAATATATAATATAAATAGAAGGGAAAAGTGATTAAAATGAATGATAGGACTATAAAAAGAACAAAATATTTAGAAGAACTTAACAAGTATAAAGATAAGGATTTAATTAAAGTATTAACAGGTATTAGAAGAAGTGGGAAATCTACAATATTAGAGCAGTATAGTGATTTATTAAAAAAAGAAGGAGTTAATGAAAAGAATATAATTTATATAAATTTTGAAGATAATAATTATAAAGAGTTGTTGGATTCAGATAAATTACATACTTATATTTTAGATAATACAGATTCTAATGTAAAAAATTATATATTTTTGGATGAAATTCAAAATGTTCCTTTTTTCCAAAAGTGTATAGATAGTTTATATTTGAGAAAATATTTAGATATTTATATTACCGGCTCTAACTCTTATATGCTATCTGGAGAACTTGCTACCTATCTTACAGGAAGATATATAGAAATACACGTACTACCTTTATCATTTAAAGAGTATTTGAGTTATTATGGAGAAAGTGATGAGTTAAAAAAATATAATGATTATATTATGTATGGAGGTTTTCCTTATTTAATAAATTTAGATAATGATGAAGAAAAAATTAAATATTTAGATAGTATCTATAATACTGTTATTGTAAAAGATATAATAAATAGAAAAAAAATTAAAGATGTGTTAGTCTTAGAAAGTGTTTGTAAATTTCTTTTTGATAATATTGGTTCTTTAGTATCTATTAATAAAATAAGTAATACTCTAACATCTTTAGGAAGAAGTTCTTCTACTCATACAATAGAAGAATATGTAGGGGCATTGCTTAATAGTTATATATTATATAAAGTTAATAGATTTGATGTTAAAGGAAAGGGTTTGCTCAAAACACAAGAGAAATACTATTTGTCAGATTTAGGATTAAGAACATATCTTTTAGGGAGAAATCATAATAAAGATTTAGGACATATTCTTGAAAATATTATATTTTTAGAGTTAAAAAGAAAAGGTTATAGAATTTATGTAGGTAAAAATGAAGAAAAGGAAGTTGACTTTGTAGTAGAAACAGAGGATGACTATATTTATATTCAAGTTTCTCTTTCAGTGAGAGATGAGAAAACTTTAGAAAGAGAATTAAAACCTTTAGAAACTATTCAAGACCATTATAAAAAATATTTAATTACTCTTGATTATGATACTAATAATTATAATGGAATAAAACAGATAAGTGCAATGGACTTTCTTCTTGGAAGAGTTGAGTTATAAAATAATAGTAGTTCCTTTTACTTTAAAATCTTTATAAAACTTAAGTTGTCTTACTAATCTAAATAAAGCTTCATCCTTACCTTTCGCTTCTAACATAATATCTATATCAGTATTAAGAGGTTTTAATAACTTAAGAAACTTAATAAAGGAATTATAGTTTATATAAGTACTATGATTTCTTTTTTGTTTAGTGCTTAATGAACAAGAGAAGTGCATTTTAGGTTTAAGATTTGTATTTTCCCAGGTCTTTATAATTCTAGGTAATAGTTTATCTATCTTTTCATTTTTTAGATGATTACAAATAAAGTGATGATAATCTAAAACCATTGGTATATTTAACTCTTCACATAAAGTTAAAGTATCTGTTACTGTGTAAGTTTTATCATCATTTTCTAGGATTATTAAATTCTTTAACTCTATAGGTAATTTATTATAATTAATTTTAAATCTATCTAAAGCTTCTTCCTTAGTTGGTTTAGAACTACCTAGATGTAATACACATTTACCATTTATACCTAATAGTTTAAATATTTCTAAATGAAATTTTAGTATTTTTATACTGTTACTGGTAACATCATTCTTTTCACTTGTTAATAGACAAAATTCATCAGGATGAGTATCTATTCTAATATTATACTTACTTATAGTTTCCTTTAGTTTTTTAAAATCATCCTTAAATATTTTCTTGTAACTAATGTTTACATTTGGATGAGTAAGTAGGGGAAACATAGTATGAGTCATACGATAAAATTTAATCTTATTATCATAATTATACTTTAAAACCTTTTCAAAGTTTTTAAAATTTAACTTTATTCTTTCAGTTAATAAATCTATTCCTTTATTATTATCATATTTAGAGAATTCTTTATAAGTTAAATTATGAGAATATATATCTAAAAGAGTAAGAGGATTACCTACATAACCTAAATTTATTTGCATAAGACTTCACCTATAATTAGTTTTAATAAATATTGACTTTTTATACTTTCTATTTATAATATTTTAAGAAAAGAGGGAATTTATTATGAAAGGGACACTTAGTATGGAAAAAGAAAAATTAAAGAGATTAACTGATTATTATAAAAATGATGGTTTAACAATTGTTGGTCTAAATGATTCTCAAGGTGTAAACACAACATCAACATTTTTTAGGAAAGGATTGTTGGAATATATAAGTAGTAAATTAACTACAGATGAATTGGATCCTTTAGTTATTAATGCTTTTTCTTTGTTACTAAATAAAACAGAACATATTGATTACTTTTTAAAAGGAAATTTAAGTTTAGAAGAAATAAAACTATCTAGAGTATATAGTATGGTAACAGCTTTAGAAAAAGTTATGAGTAATAATCACTTACCTAAAATATTAGGTAAAGTAGGCTATCTTTATAAAGTTTGTGCTGTTCCTAAAAGTGGTGATGCTGATATTCATATAACAACCACTTTAAAGGAGTCTAAAGAACCAATAGTTATTTATTCAAGTGGTGCTAATAACTTAATGAGAGAGGTAGGTAATAATCCTTTTTCTATTTCTAAAGATTATAAAGATAGAGATAGAAGACCTAATTATAACTATACTTTAGATAAAGTAAATAATCCAAACACTTTAAATAATGTAATGGATGGGATTGATAGAAACTTTTATAATTTATTATCTATTAATGAAAGAAGTGATATATTTGCCTTAGGTTCTTATACTCCAGCTAGTTTAAGAGCTGATGAGATGAAAATATTTCAAGATTTAATATTAGAATATAATGAAAGATTAAAATCACTATGTGATAGATATCATATAACTTATATAAATACTAATGAGATAGGTAATAGATATAATAATAGCAGAGCAAATTTTCATATAAATACTAAATGTCAGATAGCATTAGCAGAGACTATTCTTGATGCTATTTATGATAAGAAGTTTAATAGTGATGAAGTAGAAGTAGGTTTTCATAAAGTTTTTGAAGTTACTAATAATGGATCTCGTGATGTAATTGATAGTCTTTGGTTACACGGACTTATTTTATATGATATAAGAAAAATATTATCAGGTTATAATGCCTTAAGATATGAGCAAATAATAGATGAGAATAAAAGTGAAATAGAAGTATTTAAAAAGGTTTTACAAAAAACAAAGTAAAACTTATGTGAAGATATACTTTTAATTAATTCTTTACTTTTTCTAATAACTAATAAGAAAAGAGGCGGTTTTATGAAAAATATATCTATAGAAGATGTTGTAAAGGAATTATATAATAATAGAATAATGTTTATAAGAGACAAAAATATTGAACTTGAAAGACAATATTTTAGTAAAGATAAACTTGGTTTTTTAACTAATGGTTTAAGTTTTAGTGATAATTTTACTCATATGATTAAAGTTCTAAAGGATCAAGATATTAATGAAAGTAAAGTAGATAATATATTTTTAGCATTACAAGAAGTATTTTTGTTTTCAAAAGGCCACGATATGATGTTTAAAAAGAAATTAGAAGCCGATATTTTTGTATCTGTTCCAATAGATGAATTAATTTATCCTTTGCTTGTAAAAAATGTAAAAGAAAAATATAATGATGTTTCTGTTATGAAAGAAAATCCTAATTATGATAGGAATATGAAAGATATTAATAGATTAACTAATATTTATACAGATCTTCAATCACTATTATATTTTTTATATTATAACGATTTTCAATTTCCAGGTAACTGGGAAGAACTATATCCTGATACATATAATGATTTAATTAAAATATTAAATGAATCTGGTATGACTATTGGCGATTTTTTACATTCTTTAATAGATTTTAAATGTAATACTATGATAAATATATTAAAAGAAATAGAGAATAGACGCCTACAACAACAATATTTATTAAAAGTAGAAGACTTAAGGAAAGAAAAACACAACGAAACAAATACATTTACTCATAGACATCTTTCAATCACTTATTTCTTAAATCATACTTTTGATGAGTTTATAAATGATGAATTAAATAGAAGTTCTATTACTGAAAATCCTGAGTCTAAAAATGTTAGAAAGATAATTTTAAAATAATTCTATTTACAAAATAATATTTATTTGATATATTCTTATTGACGTTTATGCTTAAAACTTAATATTTAATTTAACTGCATATTAATTTATGTGGGTTTTCTTCGTTTTCAAAGAACTTTACTAATTAGTGAGGAGGGATAATGTGTCTATTAGTAAAGAAGAGTTAAAAAAAGAAAAGAAGAAATTACAAGATGTTTTAGAGAGCTTAGATAAAGAGATTGAAGAATCTAGTAGTGATTTGTTTCTAAAAGAAGAAGAGCTTATTAATTTTAGAAAACTTAATTATGAAGATAAATCATCTTTTGATAGTGCTGAGTTTAATCAAATAATGACTGCAGATAGCTTAGAAGCTTTAAGAGTATTAAATAAAAGAAAATATTATAAGTCTTTAATTAATATTAAAGATAAACCTTATTTTGCATCTTTCCTTTATAAAGATAATGAAGGTAATACTTATGATATTTATATGGCTTTAACTTATTTAAAAGATGAAAACTATGATAATATTTTATATGACTGGCGTAGTCCTATTTGTAGTTTATTTTATGATTATGAAGTGGGTCCTTGTAAATATAAAGTAGATGATTATATAAATGAAGGTAATCTTTTAAAGAAAAGACAATATATAATAGATAAGAGAAAACTTGTTAGTGTTTTTGATAATTCTTTAAATATAGATGATGAACTATTACAAAAAGTAATTGCAACTACTGATAATGAAAAGATGAAAAATATTGTTAATACTATTCAGGCAGAACAGAATAAGATAATACGTAATTTAGATGATCATAATCTAATAGTACAAGGTATCGCTGGTTCTGGTAAAACATCAGTTGCCTTACATCGTATCGCATTCCTTTTATATCGTATTAAAAACTTAAGTTCTAATAATGTTTTAATCTTTTCTCCTAATAAGATATTTTCAGAATATATTTCTAATGTCTTACCAGAGTTAGGTGAAGCGAATACATTAGAGACAACTTTTAGTGATTATTTAAGTTATTTCTTAAAAGAATATAAAAATATAGAGAGTTTTCCTCATTTTATTAGTAAATATTATAAAGGGGATAAATATGATGTAGAGATTATTAAATATAAACAAAGTAAAGAAATTATAAGAGATTTAGATAATTATATTAATGAGTTTTTAAAGAAGTTTAAAGTTATTAATGATATAGAACTTGATAAAATAAATGAAGTTAGTAAAGATGAGTTAAATTACTTAATTAAAGATAAATATAGTAGATTTCCTTTAGTTGAGAGAATTGATGAAGCATCTAAGTATTTATCATTGAAGTATTATGGATCTTCTGGTAAGAGAAAGACTTCTATTAGAAAGTTAATTAAAGATAATATTAATGTGTCTTTAAATATTAAAGATATTTATAAAGATTTCTTTAAGAGTAGTTATGCTAAATATAAATTAGAAATTAAAAATACTAAAGTAATAGATTATGATGATGCTTTACTTGTATCTTACTTAAAAGGTAAACTCTTTGGATTTCCTTATAATAATTATATTAAACAAGTAGTTATAGATGAAGCGCAAGATTATAATTATTTACAATATGTGATTATTAAAGAGATGTTTAAGAAAGCTGGCTTTACAATACTAGGTGATGTTAATCAAAATATTAATCCTTATTATAAATATGAAACCCTTGAAGAGTTAAAAGAGATATTTAATGATAGTAATTATTTAGAGTTATTAAAGACTTATAGATCTACGAAAGAAATAATAGAATATACTAATAAGATATTAAATTTAGATTATGTTAATGCAATTAAGAAGAGTAATAATAAAGA
>CALVJE010000056.1 GCA_944331725.1 uncultured Bacilli bacterium
TGTATATGGGCATTATTTATTTCGGATATCCAAATTTAAATTTATATAGCTTTCGGATATCAATATTTTAATTAACAGTGAAACAAATGAATTGAAATATTTCTTATTTAATGCTACAATCTATTTAATTAGAGGTGAATTGTTATGAATGAGATGAATAAAGGTAAAGAAGTAATTGCTAATGCAACTAGTGGTAATAATACTAATATTAATATAAATAATAATTCTAATAATAAAAATCATAAAGATGTGAGAAATAAATTAATGAGAGTTATGTTAATAGTAGTAGGTGTTTTAGTTCTTTTTTTAGTTATTCTCTTAATAATCGCTGTAGTTGGTGGCGGTAATATGGAGTATGAAGAGATTGAACAAGAGATGAAGGATGCTGCAGTAGAGTATTATGATGTTCAAAAAGGATTACTTCCAGAAGAAGAGGGAGAGACTGTTACTGTTAGAGCTAGTACACTTGCTAATGCAGAGTTAATGAAACCTTTAAGTGAACTTAGAAAAGATGAAAGTTGTAGTGGAAGAGTTGAAGTTAGAAAAATAAATGATAAGTATGTTTATACTCCTTATTTAGAGTGTGGTGATAATTATGTTACTAAAGAGTTATATAAAGCAGTTTTAGAACAAGGTGTTGTTGCTAGTGGTGATGGTTTATATGATATGAATGGAGAGAAAGTTTATAGAGGAGAAAATGTTAATAATTATGTTAAGTTAGATAATACAATGTTTAGAATAGTTAAAGTTACTAGTAATAATAGATTGTTATTAATAATGGCTGATACTGATTCTAATTTCTCTCATAATTTTGATGATAGATATAATGCTACTGATGGATTTAATAGTGGATTTAATGATTATAGACTTAGTAGAGTTTATGATTATTTACAAGATTTATATAATGGTAATAATGATATTGTTATACTTAGTGAAAATGATAAAGAAAAGTTAGTTGATTTTGATATGTGTATTGGTAAAAGAGCACCTACTGATACTGATAAGACTAATACATTAGATTGTAGTGAAAGAATTGAAAATCAAATGATAGGATTACTTAGTGCAAGTGATTATATGAATGCTTCACTTGATGCTAGTTGTAATGCTACTACTGATAGAACTTGTCAGAATTATAATTATTTAAAACTTAGTGGTATTGATTGGTGGCTTGGGACTGCTAATTCTTTAAATAATTCTGAGGTGTATGCAGTTAGAAGTGGTGGTTATATTGATGAGTATAAAGCTTCTAGTTATAAAAAAGTAAGACCTACTATTATGATTAATGATAATGTTATGATTAAATCTGGTAGTGGTAGTGCTAGTAATCCATTTGTGTTGAAATAAGTTTAGAAAGAAGGTAAAATATGGCAAAACTATGTTTACATTTTGTTACCGGGGGGGCGGTTTAATAGTAAACTAAGTAATATAGTTACTTTCTTTCATTATGATATAAGAGCAGGATAATAATATATTCTGTTCTTTTTAATGCGGAAAAAAAATGCTAAAAAGGACTTTATGTGTTAATATTTAGTATAAGGATAGATAATTTAGATAAGAATAAGTAGTAAGGGAGAAAAGCGTATGAAAACAAATGACAAAAGAAAAGAAATAATTATAGTAGGAGTATTACTATTATTAATGATAGGATTAATTGTAGGAATAAGTTATGCTGCTTTCCAGTATGGAAAAACAGGAAGTAAAGTAAACTCAATAACAACTGGATCAATAACAATGACTTATACTGAGACAGATAATACTATTAGTTTAAGTGGAGCCCTACCTACAACAGATAAGACAGGAACTGTTAGATTAAATCCTGGAGAGTATTTTGATTTTAATGTAAGTAGTGAAATAGTAGGAGATGTAAATATAAACTATGAAATATCTGCTAAAAAAGAAGATGGGAATACTATAAATGGAGAATATATAAAGTTATATTTAACAAAGGTAAACTCAGATGGAACAGAAGAAGCCTTAATGGTACCTGAGACATATAATGAAGAAAGTACATCAAATACATATACAGGAAGACCAAGTAATGAGATGAGTTTATATACAAGTAGTATGAATAGTAGTGACGATAATAACTATAGATTAAGAATGTATGTTGATGAATCATATAATCCCCAAGGAGATGGAGGATGATTAACATTTAGTGTAAGAATAAATGTGTATGGAAAAGCAGGAGATAAGTATGTACCTGAGACAACAGAAACAATCCTTGCAAATAATGAATTACAAGAAGAAACTACAAATATGTTTAACTATGCAAGCAATGGAACGTATATATCAGGAATATCAGAATCAAATGGACAACCTCAATATGCAACAGATGAAAACCAAATAACAAATGGGTTATATAGTGCTGAAGATGAAGATGGGGTTAGTTATTATTTTAGAGGAAATATAGATAATAACAATGTACAGTTTGTGGAATATCAAAACGACTATTATGTATATAACTATGGTGGTATATATTTCCAAAGTTTAGAATCTTGCCAAGAATATAATAGTAGTTGTAGTGAAAGTAATAGAGTAAAGCTTGCTAATGCAGGAGATAAGATGTACTGGAGAATAGTGCGAGTAAATGGAGATGGAAGTTTAAGACTTATCTACAATGGAACAAGTGTAAATCCAGATAATAGTGATTTAGCACATTCTTATGCTGTAGGACAAGTACCATATAATTTAGAGTATAATGATCCAAAATATGCAGGTTATACTTATGATAATGGCGTGAATAGTTTTATAAAGAAAGAAGTAGATACGTGGTATAAGAATGCATTAGGAAATACAGCATATGATAGCAAAGTAACAGAAGGAAGATTCTGTAGTGATAGTAGTGGTTATAGAGAAGAAACAGCAGTAGGAGGAAATGTCTTTGCAAGTTTCGATAGATTAGCTCCAGTATATGGAAAACTAATGGGATTAGAAATGCAAGAAAATGTAACACCAAGTTTAAAATGTCCAAGTACAACAGAAAGTTATGGAGGTTCATACCGATTAAAAGCGGGATTAATAACAGCAGATGAGTTAGTATTAGGAGGAGAAACATTTGGTGTTGTAGGGAATAGTTATTTAAATCCAGGTTCCTCTGATATGTATTACTGGAGTATGTCGCCGTCCGATTTCAATAATGACAATGCTAATGTTTGGTATGAGTTTGAGAATCTGAATAACAACAATGTAGATAACAACAACGCCGTGCGTCCAGATTCCTACTAAGGCTAGAAATTAATCTAGTGACACAGGTTATACTCCTTTTTGTTGGCTAAGGCTTACAAATAGAGGAAGTTTGAATGGAAACAAGTTTAATTCCCGGGATTATCCCAAATATATAATATAGATGTTCATTGACTTAGAATAAAGTCCTTGGACTATCCCTATATTAATGATAAAAAATAATTATATCATCTGTTTCTTTGCTATTAAGTTAAGTTTTTTGGTAATACAGTTATTGTATTACTTTTTTTGTATAAAAGTTTCTTTTTAGATAATACTATTACTGAAAGGAAGACTGTGATAATATGACTAATAAAAAATATGATGTTTTAGTTAAGAAACATACTCCTAAAGAGAATAAGTTTAAATATGCAGTTACTGCTTTTTTAGTAGGAGGATTTATGGGAGTACTTGGAGAGGGTTTGATTAGAATTTATATTATGCTTTTTGATGTTTCAAGAAATGATGCTTCTACTTATATGATTATAACTTTTATCTTCTTTGCTTCTTTGTTTACTGCTTTAGGTTTCTTTGATAAGTTGGTTGCTAAAGCGAAAGCGGGTCTTTTGATACCTATTACTGGCTTTGCTCATTCTATGACTAGTGCAGCTTTAGATTATAAGAATGAAGGACCTATTTATGGTGTTGGTAGTAATGTCTTTAAACTTGCAGGATCTGTTATCTTTTATGGAGTAGTATCTGCTTGGTTTTTTGGCCTTATTAGATATCTATGGGAGGTATTTTTATGATACTTAATTTTAGAAATGTTTATTTAGATAATGTTAGTACTGTTTGTGGTCCTTATGAAGCGAAGGGGCCTTTATCTAATAACTTTGATAAGAAATATAATGATTTATATGCACGCGAGAAGTCTTTTGAAAAAGCAGAAATTAGATTACTTGAAGATAGTATTAGAATTTTACTTAAAAAAACTAAGTTAAAGTCTAATGATATTGATTTAGTAATAGCAGGTGATCTTTTAAATCAAATAGCATCATCAAGTTATGGATCATTAAATCTTAAAAGTCCTTTTCTTGGTATTTATACTGCTTGTGCTACTAGTATAGAGGGTATTTTAATAGGTTCTACTTTTATAGATAGTGGTAAAGTTAATAATGCTATTGTTTCTTGTTCTTCTCATAATATGTCTAGTGAAAAACAATTTCGTAATCCAACTGAATATGGTTCTCCTAAACCAATGACGGCAACATTTACAGCGACTGGTGGTGCTAGTATACTTTTGTCTAATAAACCTAGTAAAGTTAGAGTTGTTAATGGACTTATTGGTACTATTGTAGATTTAAATCAAAAAGATGCTTTTAATATGGGAGCGGCTATGGCAGGGGCAGCTTTTGATACTCTTTCTAAATATTTAAAGGAAACAGATACTAAACCAGATGATTATGATCTTATTCTAACAGGTGATTTAGGTAAATATGGTAAAGAGATATTAAAAGACTTAATGAAAAGTGAATATAATATAGATTTAACTAATTATAATGATTGTGGTGTTATGTTATATGACTTAGAGAATCAAAAAGAAGTAATGGCTGGAGGTAGTGGTCCTGTTTGTTCTGCTTTAGTTAATTATAGTACGATTGTTAAAGGTCTTATGGAAGGTAAGTATAAAAAAGTTTTATTAATTGCAACAGGGGCTTTATTTTCTCCTATTATGCTTTATCAAAAAGAAAATATCTTATCTATTGCAAATTTAGTATGTTTGGAGGCGATATAATGTACTTTATTAATTCATTTTTATTCTGTGGGATTATTTGTTTAATCGCTGAGATTATTTTAGATAATACTAAACTTACTCCTGGTCATATTACGGCAATGTTTGTGTGTATTGGGGCAGCTTTAGATACTTTTTCTATTTATGATTTTTTCATCGCTAAAGTAGGTGGTGGAGCCTTGCTTCCTATTACTAGTTTTGGACATTCTTTAATACACGGTGCGTTAATATCAGCAGAAGCGAATGGTGTTGTAGGACTATTAATAGGTATATTTGATTTAACTGCAGCAGGGATAACAGCAGCGATTATCTTTACCTTTATTTTTACTTTAATTTTTAGAGCAAAAGATTAGAAAATGTAAATAATAATAGTAGGAGGTGTAATTTATGAAAATACTTTTTATACTATTATTATTTTTTTCTTGTCTTAATGTTAATGCTAAGACTATAACTACTCCATATTTAAAAGTAGGGGAAGTATCTTTTGATTATAAAGTTAATTCTTTAGAAAAAATAGAGGTAGTAACTTTATATAAACAAGAAAAGATTAATAGAGATTATAAATATTTAGAGAATGGTAATGATTCTTATACTATTAAAACTAATGAAGTTAAGTATGGTGAATATAGTGATTATAGAAAGAAGAGAATAAAAGATAATAGTCTTGATGAAGATAAGAAAATAATTTATTATTATCAGGAGTTAAAGAAGATAGATAGTTTAAGAATAGAGAAAGTTAATAATCTTTTGATTACTAATATAACTATAAAATATAAAGATAATATTATTTATAATGGAAATGATTTAAATATTAAACTTTCTAAAAAATATAGTCCAGAGTATTTAGAAATGTTTGTTATTTGTTTTTTAAATCAAGGTGATATAGAAGGAGAATTTACTATTAGTAGTGATAATTATGTTAATAGTAAATTTATTGTAAAAGATAAAGGTTATAGTAAAGTAGATATTAAATTAATTAATCAACTTAATAAAACTATTTATGAAGATAAAGTCTTAAAGACTAGTAATTTAGATAATAAATTTTATATAAATGTAGTTGATAAAAAGATATTTTATCGGTATAGAAAGAAATATTATAAGTATTATAGAGATGATATTATTTTAGATACTAAAATAAATCCTTCATATAGAGTTATTGATGTTAGTAATAAATATTATTTATATAGAAAAGAGATTATAGAGGTTTTTGATAATATTAAATTATCTAATTATTTAGATGTATCTAAAGTAATAAAATCTAGTACTGTTCCTTTAGGTGATTTAGAGTTTATTTATGATAATGAAACTTGTGGAGATAGTGT
This sequence comes from uncultured Bacilli bacterium, assembly GCA_944331725.1. The sequence continues at coordinate 6,277 of CALVJE010000056.1, forward strand.
TTTAACTTTAAAGTATAAAGATTTTAAAGTAAATTTAGATGTTAATTTTTCTTGTGTTAATTATCCTAAGAGTAGAGTTAAAAAAGGTATTACTAAATCATTTAAAAGAGAAGTTTTTGGTATTTTGTTTAAAACATTAATTCTTGCAAAAATTGTAGGTTGAAATATTTTTCTAGTTATGTCGAATTGATTGTTTTCTTTTTTTATTCTCTTTATTATTTAGATAAGAAAGGACGTTTTGATTATGAATGATATTTTAGAATATGAAGGATTAGTTAGAAGTATTGTTAGTAAATATAATTTTAGAGGTGATTATGATGATTTATATCAAGCGGGGATGTTAGGGTTACAGACGGCTTTGCGAAAGTATGATGTAAAAAAAGAAAGTAGTTTTACAGATTATGCTTATCTTTGGATAAAAGGAGAGGTTTTAAAGGCAATAAATAATGATTATCAAGTACACGTTTCATCTGATACTTATAGAATAAGTAAAGAGATTAAAGAAACAAGAGAGTATTTAGCACAGAATTTAGGAAGAGAGCCTACTACATATGAGATTTCTTATGTATTAGGTGTTGATGAAGATAAGATAATTAGTGTTATTAATGCCGTTACTAGTGCTTATAGTTTAGATAATAGTTATCTTGATGATGATTATAATTTGTATAATAAGATTTCTTTGATTGAAAAAGGTTATGATGTTGGAGTATTGGATTTGAAAGATGCGATTAATGGGTTAGAAGAAAGTGAAAGAGAATTGATTACTTCAAGATATTATCAAGATATGACTCAAAAAGAAACAGCAGAGGCACTTGGTATTAGTCAAGTACAAGTTAGTAGAAAGGAAGGGAAGATATTAGAAAAGTTAAAAACACAAATTTCTTAAAAAAGTATGAAAATTGTAAATTGAGAAGAATTTAGAGTTCAATTTTTAAAATTCTCTAGAGGAATTTAATAAATTGAAACTCTTTTTTTAATGAATTTTAAAAATTGCTTGTTTGCATTAGTTTTTCCCCTATGTTAGAGTGTAGGCATCTACGTAGAAATATTAAA
>CALVJE010000057.1 GCA_944331725.1 uncultured Bacilli bacterium
TATTCCATTTTCTTTTTGATAATTTAAATAATAATTATAGACAAAACGACTACATCCAAAAGTCTTATGTATTAATATTCTTTGTTCTTCTGTTGGATATAATCTAAATTTATATGCTCTATACATTTTCATATGACGAACCTCCCTTTAGTAACTAAAGTGTACTGTATAGAAGATATGTTTGTCAATACATTTATTCGAATTTATCCATTAAAAACGCAATTTCCTTATAGATAAAAAATATAGATTTTTTATCTACCTTTCGAACACTTGATGTGTTTATCACAAATTTGGTGCAGGAAACGAGACTTGAACTCGCACGATTAATTAATCACTACCCCCTCAAGATAGTGTGTCTACCTATTCCACCATTCCTGCATAAAGGATAGTTAATTTACTTAACTATCCAAAATGTTGGTATATCTCTAAGACCGTTGTCACCACCTGCAACTGGTGTATTAATAATTTCATTATTTATAACTAAAGCACTAGAACTTCCACCATCCATATTAGCAGCATTAATAGCACCATAGTTTTCCATTATCTCAGTTAAATCTCCCATATCAGCACCTATTGATGTTGCAAGACGTCCATTAATTACTAAGAATAAAACTATACCATCTTCTCTTTGACCAATAGCAGTTCTAGGTGCAATACCCCAACCACCATTACCTTTAACAAAACTACTCTTACCATTAACTATTAAGAAAGGACCAAACTCAATTGCATCTCTTATACCCATATCAAGTGCTTCTTCTTTAGTCATTTTACCAAGTACTAGTTTATTATCTTTAGTAAATCCTACAAATCCTCCACCCATAGAAGCATCATCATAATCACTTACAATCTTTCCATCTTTGATAACTGTACCGTGAGGAAGCGCTCCATTACTATTCCAATCAGGATCATAAAAACCACCAGCATTAATTGCAATTATAGCATTCTCTCTTTCTGCAACCGTAGTAATCGCTTCACCCCTTTTACCAAGATAAGCAGTTGTGGCAATAGAAACACGGGACGGATCATATATCGCTACTAAATATCCTTGATAACCACTACCACTTACTTCAATAACTTTATATAAATCATTACCAGGATCTTTAGTTAATATTTGTTTTTCATATTCATTCTTATATATCTTTCCACTAGAATCATAATCTTTAAAATTAATTAAATCAGGATTAGTAGTTTCATCTACTTCAATTATATGATTATTAGCAAGTACTTCATTAATAACATCATCATTATAAAACCAAGTTGCAAGATATTGATGAGACATAGAAGTCATTGCAGAAGTTATCCAAAAATTACGAAAACCATCTATTGGTCCATAAAAAAGAAACAAAGAAAAAGAACTTCCTATTATAAATAAAGCTATTATTATTTTTGTAATTAACTTTTTCTCTTTTCTCTTTTCTTTTTTTATTTCATCAAGAATACTTGGCATTAAAATTGTCTTATCTAAATCATTCTTATTCATCTGGAGTCACTCCATTTTCTTGATTATTATCATTAGATTCTATTTCTTCTTTTACTTCTCTTTTACCATTATATTCTCTATCACCATTTACATCTAAATAGTCTCTTTCTAATTTAATTTCTTCTAAAGATGTATCAGTACTATTAGTTTCTTTTAGAAAACTATTATATGAAGTAATATTTTTATTATAACTTTCTACATCACTAATATAAGTATTAACTACTTCTTCATAACCTACAATCATCGCTTCACACTTATTATTAACATCAGCATTAGGATGCAAAACATTAATACACTTATCTTCTATTTTTTTATAATCTTTATCTACTACTTCTAGACTTTTTTTATAACTATTAAATAACTCTTTAAATCTAGTATCATTATTCTTTAAAGTTTCATAATACATATCTTGTAAAACTTCATTATAGATATTATCTCTAATAGTATTAAAAGAATCTACATCAGTTTTAAATGTATCATAAGTATTAAGAACAATATCCATTCTTTTTTTAACTTCTGCCTGATCATCATTATAATTTATAATAATATAAGAAATAATTCCTATAACAATTAATAAAAATCCTATTAATATCATTATACCCAAATGTTTATTACGTTTTTTTACTTCCATAATCATTCTCCTAGTTTTCTTTTTGTTATTAGTATGTAAAATATTTAATAAAATATTTATTAAAATAGTTACTTTGTTAGTCTCTATTATTTACATTATAACAAATTATTCGACAAAAGAAAGTATTAAATTATAGTATATTATAATTAAACGTAAACTTGACAAAAGAAACTATATTAGAGGAGTTGAAAAGACTTAAAATATAGTCTATAATGATAAGGTATAGTTTTTTGTTTAGCGTGGAGGTTAATTAAATGAGAAAGAATAAAGAGAATAAAGAAAAAAAAGAAAAGAAAAATAAAAAATGTAGATTATGGCTTGCTATTTTAAGTATTATAGTAATATTAAGTAATCTTTTTGCTATTTATAACATCCTTTTATTAGGACCAATTGAAGAAGTTGTTAGATATATAATAATTGGTGTATTTGTTATTTTTGATATTCTGATTATATTTAAGGTTAGATCAAAAAGACGACACAAAGAAAAAAAGGCAAAACTTATAACTTTCTTTTTAATTATTTATTTATTGTTAAACTGTGCAATTAGTGGACTTATAATGTATGCATATGGAACACTTTCTAGCATTAACAGAGACTATGTTACTTATTCTAGTAGTTTAATTGTTAGTTCTAATAGTGATATAGAAGATGTTAAAGATTTAAAGAAAAGTAAAATTGGAATATTATCTGATGAGTCTTCTCCAGAAGGTAATATTATTCCAAATGAAGTTATTTTAGAAGATAATTTAGATAGTAATAATGAAATAGTTGAGTATGATGATTACTTCACAGCAATGGCTGATTTATATGAAGGTGAAGTTGATTCTATCTTTGTTCCTACTGATTATCCTTCTATGTTCGCTAGTATGGAAGCTTATGAAAATATTTCTAATGAAACTAAAATTATTTTAACTAAAGAAAAAGAAATGAGTAAATCTAGTACTAGTAATAGAGAAAATTCTTCTAGAGGTAAATCAGTAACAGAACCATTTACTATTCTTCTAATGGGAGTTGATTCTGCTGAAGAAGGTCTTTCTAAAAATACAGTAGCAAATGGTGATAGTTTAATTTTAATTACATTTAACCCTAATACTTTAAATGCTACAATGCTAAGTATTCCAAGAGACAGTTATGTTCCTATCGCTTGTTGGAGTGGTAATCCTGAAAATAAAATTACTCACGCTGCTGCTTATGGTACTGACTGTATGATGGATACTATTGAAAATTATTTTGATGTTACAATTGATTATTATGCTAAGATTAATTTTAAAGGTTTAGTTAGTTTAGTAGATGCCTTAGGAGGAATAACTGTTGAAGTTCCTCAAGAGTTATGTACTGATAATTCTAATCGTGAAGGTCAAATCTGTATAGATGCCGGTTTACAAACATTAAATGGTGAACAAGCTTTGGTACTTGCAAGAAATAGAAAACAATTAACTGGTGGAGATTTAGACAGAGGATTAAATCAACAATTAGTTATTCAAGGTATATTAAACAAGGTTAAAGATATGAAGAGTATTAACCAAGTAATGGATGTATTAAATACTGTTACTAATAATCTTGATACTAATTTTACTGAACAGCAAATTTTATCTTTCTATGATATTGCTAAAGATATAATGAATAATGCTCTACAAAAAGATGACGCTGATCTTATTAATATTGAACAATTATATTTAGATGGTACTGGACAAATGATTTATGATGAGAGAAGTAGATTAGTTTTATGGGATTATGTTCCAAATACTGAGAGTGTTAAAGATATAAAAAATGCTATGAAAATTAATCTAGAAGAAAAAGAACCTGAAATGATTAAAGAGTTCTCCTTCTCTATTAATGATCCAGAATATGAAAAGACAGTAACTGGTAGTGGTCCTTATGGTACTGCATTCACTTATGGGTTGTTACCTGATTTTACTGGAGATAGTGAAGCACAAGCTAGAAGTTATGCTAATGCTCACGGAATAAGAGTTACATTTAAAGGAAACAGTGGCTATGTAGTTAGTCAAAGTCTTCCTGCTAATAAGAGAATAGATTTAATAAGTGGTAGTGTTGTACTAACTCTATCTGGTGGAAGTAATTATGATGAACCTGAAAATAATAATAGTAATAATAATACCACTACTACTCCAACACCACCATCTAATGAACAGACTGAACCAGAAGAACCAACTACTCCTGAAGTACCTGTAGATCCTGTAGAACCAGTTGATCCTCCAAAAGATGATGATATAGTAGAAGAACCAGAACAACCAGATGAATAAAGAGATAAGCAAATGAACTTATCTCTTTTTTAGTTAAATGAACATTTTTTAAGATTTTCGTTGAACACTTTTTAAGGATTCTATTCCGTGAGATTTTGTAATTCTATTCCGTGAGATTTTGTAATTCTATTCCGTGAGATTTTGTAATTCTATTCCGTGAGATTTTTAAGACTTTAAACTTTCTAAATAAGATACCGCTTCATCAAATGTTCCTATCGCCTTAATTTCAATATCATAATCGTTCTTCTCTTTTTCTTTTAATGCCTCTTTATAATTATCACCAATAGGAACCAAAAACAAGTCTGCATCAGCTTTTACCGCTCCATTTAACTTGTATTTTACACCACCAATTTCTCCAACAGTACCATCACTACTTATAGTACCTGTTCCAACTATTTTTAAACCATTAGTTAAATCTTTTTCAGTTAATTTATCATAAATAGCAAGAGTTAACATTAAACCTCCACTAGGACCACCTTCACTATCTTTAAAATTTAATTCTACTTTAGGATCTGTTTTATAATCATAAATAGTACTTATAGATATACCAGCTAATTTTTCTCCACCTATATCTTTAACTGTTGCAATTACATCTTCTTCTTTATCATTTCTTTTAACTGTTACATTTATCTTATCCCCTACTTCACTTTTCTTAATAACCTCAGTAAACTCTGTTAATTCCTCTATTTCTTTACCATTTACCTTTATAAGTTCATCTCCTACTCTTAAACCATTATCTTCCTTATCTTCTACATAAATAACATAGTAATGCTTATCTCTAACATTCACTTCCCTATTCGCTTTTGTATACGCTAACATAATAGCAGTTTGATTAGCATTTTCTAAATATATTCTATTTCTAAACATAATATCTTCACTAGTCTCATCTTCATTTAATTCTACCTCTTCCTGTTTTTCTACATCATACCAAGGAATTATATTACCTAATATAAAAGATGCTACATTACCCTCTAATTCTTTAACATACGCAAAGTTTAAAGTCCCTTTACTCTCATTCGCATCATCTATTACTACTCTATCATTAATATTAATAGTACCTCCCCCTGCATATATATAATAAGGAAGTGGAAAAGTAAAAACAAAGTAACAAATTACTAGAAAAATAATAGTTTTATAATATTCTTTCATAAATTTTTTTATTTTTAAATAAACTTTATTAAACATATCATCAGTCCTTTACTATAACATTATACCAAAAGAAGGTAATAATATGAAAAGAAAATATCAAGAATTATTAGCAGTACTTATTATTTTGTTTATTTACTTAGGAATATTTATAAATCCCAAATTAATTATAGAAAGTGGTATCACTAGTATAAATATCTTTAAGACTAGACTATTCCCCTCTATTTTCCCTTTTTTTGTTCTAGCATCATTACTTCTTAATTTAGGTTTAGCAGATAAAATTAGTAGAAAAATAAATTTTATTATTAAAAGAGTTTTTCATATAGAAGGTATTAGTAGTTTTATTGTTGTAATAAGTATTATATCTGGCTTTCCAAGTGGTTCTAAGTATATTAGTGATTGTTATAAAAAAGGTCTTATTAATAAGCGTGTATCTAATTATCTTTTAACCTTTACTCATTTTGGTAATCCTTTATTTATTCTTGGTACTTGTGCTATTGTATTAAATGATATTACTATTGCTTATAAAATATTAATAATTAATATAGTTGCTAACATTATATTAGGTATTATTTTAAGACCTAAAGAAATTATAAGTAGTAACTATACTTTAAAAAATGAAAAGGTTACTTTTATGGAAGCATTACCTAATGCTATTAATGATGCTATTAAGTTGTTATTATTTATGTTAGGTTCTATTACTTTCTTTATGTTTTTTAGTAAACTACTTACTTCATTAATTAATCTAAATGACTTTTATACTGTTATTATTACAGGTATTTTAGATTTAACTAGTGGTATTAGTATGGTAAACACTTTAAATATTAGTAGTTATTTACAAGGATTAATAGTTCTATCTTTTATTACTTTTGGTAGCCTATCAGTTCATTTACAAGTAATAAACAATATAAAAGAACAAGATTTAAGTTATAAATACTTCTTTATAGGAAGAATTATTGAAACTTCTCTTGCTCTCATACTTTATCTGCTATAGTTAACTGGACAAGTAATAGTAAATGAATATTCTCCATTTTCAAAGTTAGGATGAGTTAAGATAATAGTAATCTTTAAATAATCAATAGCACTAGATGTAATTTTTTCTATTTTAGAATCACTACTTATTTCTAGACCATCAATATCAGGCAATTTATAATCAATCCGATCACTGTTGCTACCATATTTTATTACTCCATTTTCATAATCAATTTCCAAAGAAACAAAATCATAAGTTGGTTCCTCAATAAGAAATGTCGCAGTATAATCATCTACTATTTTCATAACAGCTCTTAAATGTCCCTTAATAAAATCATCTTGAATATCTTTTTGTAAAACATTAGCATAATTTATAACTTCATTATTTATCTCTTCTATCTGTTCTCTATTACGATAATTCAAAATAAGATTAAACATACTAACTACTATCGCTGAAACAATTATAAAACAAACAAGTAATTCAACAGCGGTCATTCCTTTATTATTTAATTTCATATTTCTTATCACCTGTTTCTTACCTTAATTCAATCGTAAATGGATTATTTTTAGTTCCATCTCCACCTGTTATTATGACATTGGATTTTAGATTTACAGAAGGCTGGACGCCGTTCGTGTGAGACCGACTAACGTTGCTCGCGTGACCATAGATGTTGAC
>CALVJE010000058.1 GCA_944331725.1 uncultured Bacilli bacterium
AATAGTATTAAAATAGTTATGGAGATGATGATATTATGTATAGTGTGTTATTTAGTAAAATTGAATTTGGTATGGATTTAGTAGTAGAACGGTTAAAAGAATTTGTTAAACCTGATTATAAAGTAGCAATTTTTCCATGGGCTTTTCCTGTCGAGATAACAAGTGAAGAATTTGAGAAAGAGTATTTTCCGATAGATGGTAGAAGATATAATAAATATTATACTGAATTAAAAAAAATAGGGATTAGTAAAGAAAATATTAGAGTATGTAATCCTTATAAAGATACTAGGAATGACCTTATTGAAATTATCCAAAATAGTGATATTTTACTTTTGCCAGGTGGAAATCCTGAAATGTTTTTTAAAAAAGTTTTACATGATACGGAATTAATATATTATATTAAACATTATAAAGGAATAATTATTGGTGAGAGTGCAGGGTGTGAGTTGCAATTAAAAAGATATTTTATTACTGCCAAAAATAATTATTATAAGTACTTTGCATTTTATGATGGATTTGGAGTGTTAGATGATCCTTTTTATATGGATGTCCATTCAATAAGTAATAAGAGATATTTAGCAAAATTACAAGAAGTTGCTAATGATAAAAATAAAAGTGTATATGCTATTTTTGATGATGGTGCACTTATTTATAATAGAGATTCTAGTAAATTAGAAATATTTGGTAATGTTTTAACTTTTGTTCCAAATATTAATTTTTAATAGAATAGAGGTAAGATAATGGATAAAAGAATCAGTGTTAGAGGGATTATTATTGAAGATGATGAAGTATATGCTATTTTTAGGAGAAAGATTAGGAATGATGGAGTTGTAAAAGAGTATTATGTAATACCAGGTGGTGGAATGAAAAGTGAAGAAACTTTACAGAAAACATTAAAGCGCGAATTAAAAGAAGAATTATCTATAGATGTTGAGATTATTGGTTATTTAGGTTTAGACGAAAAAGAAAACTCTATTGCTCATTTTTTTAAGTGTAAAATTTCTAAAGGTATACCTATACTTGGAGGAGAAGAATTAGAAAGATGCTCTAAAGAGAATTACTATGAAGTTAGAAAAGTTAATATTCATAATTTAGATAATATTGATATGTTGGCAAAAGATATGATAATTAAAGCTTATAATAATGAGTTTATAGAATTATTAGGATAAATTATAAAAATCTTGGGAGGTTTCAATGAATATTGGTATAGATATGGACAATACAATTTGCAGTACAAGTGAAAAAATATTAGAATATCAAGAAAAGTTTATAAAACAAGAAAAAATAAATAGTGATATTTTATGGGAAGATGCTTTATATAAAACAAAATTTCTGAATATATATTTGGAAAGAATATATAATGAAGCAAAAATAAAAGAATGTGCAAGAGAAGTTATTAATAATCTAAAAAAACAAAAAAATAAAATTTATATAATAACAGCAAGAACTGAAAATTATGTTTCTGATATATATAAGATTACTAATAATTATTTACTCAAAAATGAAATAGTTGCAGATGGTATTTTTATAAATGGAAAGGATAAAGTAGATATTTGTATTAATAATAATATTGATATTATGATAGAAGATAGTCGTTACAATTATGATAGACTTATTGATAATAAAATTAGAACAATATTATTTGATGAACACAATAAAAATACTGATGTTATTGATAGAGTATTAAAGTGGAATGATATAAGTAATAAAATAAATGAAATGAAGTAAAAATAATGAAGTTTAAGTAATTGGTAATTAGTATTAAGTAGATTTATTGTAGTTTAATAACTAACTTTTAGGCAAGTTAGTAACCCACTACGATATTGGTAGAACCAATAACGAATGTGGCAAAGGGAGTTCCCTTTTGAAACCCCAATTAGTAACATTTTACTAATAGGTACAATATAATATTGTTGCATAAAAATAGCCTTATTGTTAAAAAAAGCAAAAGGTTATTTTTTCTGTAAATTTTCTTACTAGTGTATTTATTTTAGTAGCAAAATAGGCATTTTTACATATTTTAATGTAGAGGTGAATATTATGAATGAGCGAAGAGTAACAGGTGTTGTAGTAGATGCTGGACAGGGAGGAATAGGAGTATCCCCAAAATAGGGAAATGACTATAAATGCTGATAAATACAAGGAAAAGAGATGCTTTAGTAAGAAAAGCATTTTTTTATGAAAAAATAGGTAACTATTTGTAAAAAATACGTTGACAACCTTGCGACTTTTAATTCAAAATGTCCTATTTTTCTCAGGGTTTATAAAACGAAATGTCCGGTATCTCTTAGAAATTTATCAGAATTCGTTTTTATGTTACAGGAACCCAATTATATGATTGAAATGGCTTGCAAAGGCTTGTAAATAAAGCCTTTGGCAAATAAGCCTATCATATAATCGCCTATAACAAAAAGCCTTTTATGATAAATTTCTACAAAATACAGCATAGGACATTTTGTTTTGTAAATCACATATTTGTAAAAAATACGTTGACAACCTTAAATATTAGTGATAAATTAATTACTAATATTTAAAGAGGTGGAGTTATGAGTGTGGTTTTTAAAGGAAAATACAATATTAAATCTATTATAATGATTACAGTATTTTCTTTAATCATGATTTCATGTTCTTTATCTTTAAAATAATGTTGACACTGGGTGATTTATCGACTCGGTGTCTTTTTCTTTTATAGGAGGTGTTATATGAATAATTTAACTATTAATGATTTACTTGCTAAAATTGTCGAGTATAATAATGAAGAAATTGAAATTATTAGAAAGGCATATAATTATGCTGAAGAATTGCATAAAGGACAAAAACGTCAGAGTGGAGAAGAATATATTACTCATCCATTGAATGTTGCTTATATTCTTGCTGATATGCATGCCGATAGAGATACAGTTTGTGCAGGACTTTTGCATGATACTTTAGAAGATACAAGTATTACTAAAGAAGATATTGCTAGTATCTTTAATAAAGATATTGCTAATCTAGTAGATGGAGTAACAAAGATTAGTAAAATGAATTTCTCATCAAAACAAGATCAAAATCTTGCTAATACAAGAAAGATAATTACAAGTATTACTGAAGATGTAAGAATTATTATTATAAAGCTCGCAGATAGACTTCATAATATGAGAACATTAGGCTTTAAGTCAGAATTTAAGCAAAAAGAAAATGCTATGGAAACTATGGATATTTTTGTTCCACTTGCTTACTATATAGGTGCTTATCGTATTAAAAGTGAACTTGAAGATTTATCATTACAATATCTTTATCCTGATAAATATAAGAGAATTGAAGATATTAAATTAAGAATAGAAGATGATAGTAAGCGTTGTTTAGAAGAGATGTTACAAACTATAAATGGGATATTAAATGATAAAGATATACCCCATGAAATAAAAGTAAGAACTAAAAATATTTATGGAATATATAAGAGAATGGAACAGGGGCATAAATTATCAGATATTCATGATTTATTATCTCTTAAAATAATGGTAGATACTATTGCTAATTGTTATCAAACTCTTGGCTTAATTCATTCACAATATCATCCAATAAATGATAAATTTAAAGACTATATGTATAATCCTAAAACGAATATGTATCGGTCACTTCATACGACAGTCTTTGGTGAAGACGATAGATTAGTGCAAACACAAATTAGAACATTTGATATGGATAAGGTTGCATCATTTGGACTAACTGCTTATTGGGATATTAATAAAGGAGAAGCTAGAAATGTAATGCAAGTTGATCTAAAAGATAAATATCAATTCTTTAAATCATTAGTTGAGATAAATAGTGTTTTTGCAGATAATCAAGAGTTTGTTAGTCAAGTAAAAAGAGAACTGTTTACAGATAAAGTTTATGTATATACACCTAGAGGAGAAATTGTAGAATTGCCTAAAGGTTCAACTGCTATAGACTTTGCTTATAAGATTCATTCTAATATTGGTAATACAATGGTATCTGCTATTGTTAATGATAAACCAGTTGAAGCAGATTATGTATTACATAATAAAGATAGAGTAAGAATTATTACAGATATTTTATCTTATGGTCCTAGAGAAGAGTGGTTAGATAAAGTAAAAACTACTAAAGCTAAAAGGAAAATAAACGAGTTTAGAAGAAAATAATAGTATAATATTTATAATAAAATAATTATGTTTATATGATAGGAGGAAAATAAAATGCAACAAAATTATATTCCGAATACGTGGAAAGATAAGAATACTCATTATATTAAAGTGTTAGACGAACCTTGGTATAAATTACTTGTAAAGTTAGAAAATTTAATATCTGTTGAAACAATGAAATTTTATCAAAGAAGAAAGATTTCTACTATTCATTTACCTATAACAACTGGCTCTATATCAAGTCCAATGGGAAGAGGTAGTGATTCCTTGCCTGTTAAAGTTAAACTTGAAGGGATAGATACTTATTTAGCTGATTCAATGCAATTTTTATTGGAATATGGCTGTCGATTTACTGAAAATGGAGTTTATTATATAATGCCCTCTTTTAGAGGTGAAAAAGCAGATGAAAGACACTTATGTCAATTTTACCATAGTGAAGCAGAGATAGTTGGTGATTTAAATGATGTCATGGAATTAGTAGAAAAATATATTAAGTATTTATCAAAAGCAATAGTTAAACAATTGGGTAATGAAATTAAGGAAATGGTAGGAGATATTTCACATATTGAAATGGTTGCGAATTATAGAGGAAAATTTCCTAGAATTACATTTGATGAGGCAGAAAGACAATTAAAGAAATTTCATAAAAATGATATTGATAAATATATTGAATATAATGAAGGTTGGAGAAACATTACAAAAGATGGGGAAAAAGAAATAATGAAATTATATAATGGAGTAGTGTGGATAACAAATTATGATATTTTAGCAGTTCCATTTTATCAAAAATTTGATACTAATATTAAAGGTACAACAAAAAATGCTGATCTTTTAATGGGAATAGGAGAAACAGTAGGTTGTGGAGAAAGACATGATAATTATGATGAATTAATAAAATCACTTAATATTCATGATGTTAGTGATGAAGAATATGAGTGGTATATAAATATGAAAAAGTTAAAGCCATTAAATACTTCAGGTTTTGGAATGGGAATTGAACGTTTCCTTATGTGGGTTTTAAAATGTAATGATATTAGAAATATGCAAATATGTTTAAGATTTAATGGAGAGGAAATAATACAATAGTGATATTATGAAAGAATATACTGGTAAAGAAGTAATAGTAATGGCTTGTTCTAATTGTAATGCTAATTGCTCACATTGCTACATTAGTTATAAGGGAAATAGGACACCTGAAGATTTACTCTCAATCGTAAGAAATCTGAAAAAAAGATATAGTTTGAATATTAATGGAGCAGAGGTTTTAACCAATTTTGATTATTTAAAATCATATAAAGAAATTGGGCAACATTTTGTTTTAACTAATGGTATAGTTTTTTTAAAAAATGGTAATGTTTGTAATACGTTAAAAGAAAATGACATAAGTTCAATATCATTATCTTATCATTTCGGAATCCAGGATAATTTGTCTCCTGTCAAAATAAGAGATTTAGACAAAATAATTGACATAATTAAATCAAATAATTTTGAGTTTAGATTAATGACTACAATTACTTCTGAAAATTATAAGCTAATTCCTTATATGTGTAAAAAAGCAGAAGAGTTAGGGGCAAGAGGAATAAAGTTTACTAATTTTATGAAGCAAGGCAATGGTAAAAATTTAGATAACAAAAATATATTAAGTGATAGCCAAATAAATAATTTTTTCAAGTTGCTATTAGAAGAACGTAATAAATATAAAATAGAAGAACTAATAATAGAAAGATGTGGAACTTTTGGTAAAAACACATTATCTAGTCATGATAATTTTTACTGCGATTGTATTACAGATTCTATTGTTCTTACTCCAGATAATAATATTTATCCATGTGTATTTTTGGTTCAACCAGGATATGAAATTGGAAAGTTTGAAAATGGCAAAATTTATATATATGAGAACTATGAGAATAATCATGATAGATGTATTGCAAAACAAATTTGTAATGAACATAAGAAAATATTAGTAAAGAAAGGTGTAAGATAAAATGAAAAAAATTGATAAAAAAGATTTAATGAAATTAAGTTATACTGATTTTGTATCGCTTATATGTGAAGAAAACAGACCATCTGGTGGAAAGTTTACAATAAGAGAAATTGCAAAAAATTCATTTATAAATGAAAATTCAAAGGTTTTAGAAATTGGATGTACAAATGGTTTTTCATCTCTTGAGATAAATAAGCTAACAAACTGCAAAGTTATAGGTATTGATATAAATAGAAATAGTGTAGAGAATGCGAATGCAAGAATATTAGAAAATGGATTAGATCCAAAGAGAATTTCCTTTGAGTATGGTAATGCAGAAAATTTAAGATTTAATGATTCCGAATTTGATTTAATAATTTGTGGTAATGCAATGTCATTTGTTTCTGATAAGAGCAAAGCCATAGAGGAATTAAAGAGAGTTCTAAAACCTAATGGTTTTATATCAATAGTGCCAATTTGGTATCTTGATAAACCTGATGAAAAAATAATATCAAGAGTTAATGAAGAACTCGGCTTTGAAATTAATTGTACTTATGAAAAAGACTGGTCATTGTATGATAAATGGGGATTAGAATTATACTACAAAAAAAATTATAGTTTTCTAAAAAGAACTGAAGAAGATATAAAAAAATATGCGATAAATATGATAAATAATAAACCACAATTAAATATTTATGATAAAAGCGAAAAAGAAATAATTATTAATAGATGGATTAGAACTATGAATGCTTTTAATGATAATTTAAGTTTGACAAACTTTTCTATAATACTATTAAGAAAATCATTAGTTAAAGAAGAGGAAGAGTTATTTATAATCAATCAATAATGTTGTTATCAATAATGAGTTGATTTCAAAACTAAATTTCAGTAAAAAAATATTGTAATTAAAGGAAATAGAAAAAACTAGATAATTTTAAGT
>CALVJE010000059.1 GCA_944331725.1 uncultured Bacilli bacterium
TACACTATTGGTCGTACTTTTATATCCATTTTCC
Source organism: uncultured Bacilli bacterium (assembly GCA_944331725.1). The sequence goes on from CALVJE010000059.1 coordinate 35, forward strand.
CTTTATTTTTCAACACTTTTACTAAAACTGTCCGTTACTCAGGGATAACACATAAGGATTTGAGGATGTTCCATCTCCAAATGTGAATCCGTTATCAGTAGTCACATTGATAACTGGACGCACGGCGTAGATGCTACCTACACGGTTGCTACCCAGACCCTCAAACTCACGCCAAACAATAGCACGGCCATAATTGAAATCGGACGGCGACATACTCCAGTAATACATATCAGAGGAACTTGGATTTAAATAACTATTCCCTACAACACCAAATGTTTCTCCTCCTAATACTAACTCATCTGCTGTTATTAATCCCGCTTTTAATCGGTATGAACCTCCATAACTTTCTGTTGTACTTGGACATTTTAAACTTGGTGTTACATTTTCTTGCATTTCTAATCCCATTAGTTTTCCATATACTGGAGCTAATCTATCGAAACTTGCAAAGACATTTCCTCCTACTGCTGTTTCTTCTCTATAACCACTACTATCACTACAGAATCTTCCTTCTGTTACTTTGCTATCATATGCTGTATTTCCTAATGCATTCTTATACCACGTATCTACTTCTTTCTTTATAAAACTATTCACGCCATTATCATAAGTATAACCTGCATATTTTGGATCATTATACTCTAAATTATATGGTACTTGTCCTACAGCATAAGAATGTGCTAAATCACTATTATCTGGATTTACACTTGTTCCATTGTAGATAAGTCTTAAACTTCCATCTCCATTTACTCGCACTATCTTCCAGTACATTTTATCTCCTCGTGATGCTAGTTTTACTCTGTTACTTTCACTACAACTACTATTATATTCTTGACAAGATTCTAAACTTTGGAAATATCTACTACCATAGTTATATACATAATAGTCGTTTTGATATTCCCCAAACTGTACATTGTTATTATCTATATTTCCTCTAAAATAATAACTAACCCCATCTTCATCTTCCATACTATATAATCCATTTGTTACTTGGCTTTCATCTGTTGAATATTGAGGTTGTCCCTCCTCAGATATTCCTGATATATACGTTCCATTGCTTGCATAGTTAAACATATTTGTAGTCTCTTCTTGTAATTCATTATTTGCAAGGATTGTTTCTATTGTCTCAGGTACATACTTATCCCCTGCTTTTCCATACACATTTATATGCATTACAAAGAAAAGATTATATACTATTTAAAGAAATGATAGACAAAGAATATAGTGGAATTTCTACATATATGCAGACTTCACTTAATACTTTAAAAGAATTTAGCCCATATATAAAAAATACAATGGAACAGCCATATAGTAATGGTGTTATGGAAAGAAATAATAATACTTGTAAATTGATAAAACGTATTGGTTTTGGATATAGAAATTTTGAGAATTTCAAAGCTAGAATTTTAATTATTACTAATCTTTTTAGACCTGCAAAAAAGAATGCTGAAAATTTACTCAGCACCCTTTAATGTCGAAGAACCAGAATATTTTATTATCCTGCTCTTATATCATAGTGAAAGAAAGTAATTTTATTACTTAAATTAGGGTTAAATGACCCCCCTCCATTTAACTATTTGTAAACAAGTCATCTTCATATTTTTACCTTCTTTCTTACTCTAACTATAAAAAGTATAACAAAAGAATACTATACTTTTCAAGTCTATTTTAAAATTATCTTTCTATTTCTATAAGTTCATATACTTCAATAGTATCTCCCTCTTTATAATCTTGGAAATTTTCTAAAGTAAGTCCACAATCGTGATCTTTAGACATTTCTTTAACAGTATCTTTTTCGTGTTGTAATGATTTAATAGAACCATTATAGATAACTATACCATCTCTAACTACTCTAGCTTTATCATTATTCTTAATAATACCACTAGTTACGTGACAACCTGCAATCATACCTACTTTAGAGAATTTAAATAATTGACGAACTTCAACTGTTCCTGTAACTTTCTCTTCATATATAGGCTCAAGCATACCTTTCATTGCTTTTTCCATATCTTCAACTACTTTATAAATAATATCATAAAGTCTTATTTCTACATTATATTCTTTGGCAATGTCAACTACTTTATTACTTCCTCTAACATTAAAACCAATAATAATTGCATTTGAAGCTTGTGCTAAAACTACATCACTTTCTGTAATACCACCAACAGCACCTCTAATAACATTTATTTTAACACCTTCAACATCAATCTTTTCTAAAGATGATTTAACAGCTTCTAAACTACCATTAGTATCTGTTTTTAATACTACATTTATTTCTTTTAATCCTTCATTAATCTGTCCAAATAACTCTTCTAAACTCATACCAGTTCTATTAGTATCAACTTCTCTTTCTCTTAAAGCTCTATCACTAGCGATTTGTTTAGCTTGTTTTTCAGTCTCAAAAGCCATAAACTTATCTCCTGCACTAGGTACTAAAGATAGTCCTGTAACTTCAACTGGCATAGAAGGAGGTGCACTTGTTATATCTTCTCCTAAATCATTTTTTAGAGTTCTTACTTTACCAAAAGCTGTACCAACAACAATAGGATCTCCAAGTCTTAAAGTACCATTTTGGATTAATAAAGTTGCTACTGCTCCTACGTGTTTATCCATCTTACTTTCAAGTACTGCTCCTGTTGCATATCTATTTGGATTAGCTTTTAATTCTTCCATCTCTGCTACTAATAAAATATTTTCAAGTAAAGCATCTACTCCTTCACCTGTTTTAGCAGAAATCCTATTAACAAGTGTATCTCCTCCCCATTCTTCTGGAGTAAGTCCTGATTCTACAAGTCCTGTCATAACTCTTTCTATATCAGCATCAGGTTTATCAATTTTATTAATACATACAATAATAGGAACTTTAGCAGCTTTAGCGTGGTCTATTGCTTCTTTAGTTTGTGGCATAACTCCATCATCTGCTGCTACTATAATAATAACTATATCAGTAACACTAGCACCTCTAGCTCTCATTTCTGTAAAAGCAGCGTGTCCTGGTGTATCAATAAAAGTTATTTTCTTACCATTACATTCTACTTGATAGGCACCAATTTCTTGAGTAATACCACCTGCTTCTTTACTTACTACATTACTTTTTCTAATAGTATCAAGAAGGGTAGTCTTACCGTGATCAACGTGTCCCATAATAGTAACAACTGGAGGACGTTCTACTAAATCTTCTTCTTTATCTTTTATTTCATAATTCTCAAAATTAGAAATATCTGTCTCTTCTTCTTTTTTTACTGTTTTATTATAATCTATTGCAAGTAATTCTACATTATCAAAACTAAGTGTATTGTTAGCAGTAGCCATAATACCAAGTCCCATTAATTTCATAATTATTTGACTACTTGGAACCCCTAAAGCATCTGCTAAATCATTAACAGTCATATTATTTCTATAAACTAAAACATCATCATCCAACTCTTGTTCATTACTCTGTAACTTTTCTTTATGTTTATAAATATTCTTTCTTTCTTCTTTAAAATCATTTTTCTTAACTGTTTGTTTATTATTCTTTACTTTACTTTTACTTAAACTCTCTTCTTTAGCATTAGCAAACTTATTATCATAAGCAATTTCTTCAGCTTTCTCATCAAGACTAAAATCATTCTCTAATTCTTCATTACTATCCTCTACATAATCTTCATCATCTTGAATAGAATTATCAAGTAAAATAATTTCATCATCACTAAGAATTCTATCTAAATCACTAGCATCCATAGCAAGACGTTCCATATGTTTAACAATATCTTCAATTGATTTATTTACATCCTCTGCATACTCTCTTATTGTCATAACATCACCTCTTTCTTTTAATTTTCTAATACTTTTCTTATTTCATCATATACCTCATTACTAATATTACATTCAAGTTTTTTCTCTAAGCTCTTTTTCTTAATCGCTTCTTCCAAAACTTTAATATCTTTTTTAATATATGCACCTCTACCGTTCATTTTTCCAGTTAAATCAACTTTTACATTTAAGTCTTTATCTCTAACTATTCTTAGCATTTCTCTTTTATCTAATTTTTCACCTGTAACAACACAAGTTCTAAGAGGAATTTTTCTTTTTTTCATAATTACCTCCTATTCTTCATTTTTTATACTAATACCTAATTCTTTAGCTTGTTCACTAGTCTTAATATCTATTTTATATTTAGTAAGCTTAGTAGCAAGACGAGAGTTAAGTCCCTTCTTACCTATAGCAAGTGAGAAGTTATCACCATCAGCGATTACTAAAGCTTCTTTTTTCTTAGGATCTGTAACAAGTACTGTTAAATCTTTAGCAGGAGAAAGAGCATTAGCGATGAATACTGCAGGATCACTATCATATTTTACAATATCTATTTTCTCACCATTAAGTTCTGTAATAATATTTCCAATACGACTTCCTTTTTCTCCAATACAAGCGCCAATAGGATCTACTTTAGGGTTTTCAGAGTATACTGCAACTTTACTTCTAACACCAGCTTCTCTAGCAACACCATAAAGCATAACAGTTCCATCAGCTAACTCTGGTATTTCACTTTCAAATAATCTTTTAACAAAACCAAAATGTCTTCTACTAAGAAGTACAAGTAAACTTCTACCGTTATTATCTACTTTAGTAACATATACTTTAATCTGACTTCCCATCTTTATCTGTTCACCAGGTATAATATCTTTTTTAGGTAAAATACCATTAGTACGTCCTAAATCAATAAAATAGTTATCAGTATCTTCTAGAGCAACAGTACCTACTAATAATTCATCTTGTTTATCACCAAATTCATCAGTAATACTACTTCTTTCAGCCTCTCTAATCTTTTGTATAACAACTTGTTTAGCAGTACTTGCAGCAACTCTACCAAAGTCTTTAGGAGTAACTTCAGTATCAATAGTATCTCCAACATTTACTGTTTTATCTATCTTTCTAGCATCACTAAGTTTAATTTCAATTCCTGGATTAAAGAAACTAACCTTTTCTTCTTCCTCTTTTTCTTTATCTTTCTCACTATCTTTAAATTCTTTTTCAGTTATTTCTGTATCTAAGTCATCATCTTCTGCATAACGCTCAAATAAAGCATCTTCATATTCTTCTTTAGTCATCTTATCATCAGGTACTACTGTTAAGTATGAGAATACTTTAATATCACCTGTCTCTTCATTAATTAAGACTTTAACATTATTATTTTTACTTTTAGCATTTTTCTTATATGCACTAGTTAAAGCATTTCTCATCGCTTCATAAATAATCTCTTTATCAATATGTTTTTCTTTTACAACCAAGTCTACCGCTTTTAAAAACTCTTTTCCATTCATCTTACACATCTCCCTTCTCTTTAGAATGTATATCAAGTACATCCACATCATCACATAAATTATTATCATCCATAACAGGATTAATTAACTTAGTCGCTTCAGTTATCCTATTAACATCAATAACATTATCACTATCAAGTTCAATATTTAATGTTTTAACCCCTTCTTCATTACTATAATAGACATCACTAACAAATAATTCTAATGATTCAACAACCGGGTCAATTAATTTTTTAACTTTATCTTTCATACTACCTCCTTACAAACTAAAGAGTGAAGTTTTTTAATAACTCCACTCCTTTCTTCTTGATTAATTATACAGTATATTTTATATTTTGTCAAAAAAGTTAAATAAAATTCTCAAATATATGATATTATTAATAGTAGGTGATTTGAATGAAGGAAAAAATAACTATAAAAAATGAAATGACTATTGAAAGAGAAATAGAAGATAATAATAATAATAAAAATAATATAAATTATAAAAAAAGAATATTAGAAATACTAAAAGGAATTATTACAGTTATTATATTTTTAAGTAGTGGATATCTCCAAATAATACCAATTTTATTATTTAATATAGATGTAGAAAATTATACAGTTTCAGATCTAGCGATAGTTAATACAGTTACTGATATTATTTTATTGATTATATTAATAGCTTTATATCATAAAGAATTAATAACTGAATTTAAGAAATTCAAAAAGAATTACAAGACAGATTTAGATACAGGATTAAAGTATTGGGTAGTTGGTCTTATAGTTATGTGTGTATCTAATATTATTATAGGATTAATTACTCCACTTAATACATCAAGTAATGAGGAAGCAGTACAAGGACTAATAACAGCGACACCTTATTTAATGTTATTAACTGCTGGTATAATTGCACCAATAACAGAAGAATTAACCTTTAGAAAAAGTATATCAAAGATATTTAAGAATAAATGGGTATATGCAATAGCTTCTGGTTTAATATTTGGTTTCCTACACGTTATGGGAAGTAGTAATCCTCTTGAATATTTATATATCATTCCATATGGTAGTTTAGGTTTCTTCTTTGCTTTAACTTGTTTTGAAACAAAAAATATTTACCCATCTATATGTATGCACGCTATACATAACAGTGCATTAGTACTTTTATCAATATTTACATTTTAAAAGAAAAATACTAGTTAGTAATCTAATTAGTATTTTTTATATTTATTGTAGTTCTAACACATATTATCTGTTTAAACAGATAATTTGAATTATCCGTTCAATAATGTTATCTGTTCAAACTAAAGAATCTAGCATAAAAACTAGATTCCTTTTTATTTTTGAACAGATAATATTTATAGACTTAATAACCGGCTCAGGATATTTTAAGTATTCAGTTCAATTATAATTCTATATTATAATTGAAAACTTTAAAGCAAAATGAATAATTATCATAAATTATAACGATAGTAGTAACAACTAAGCTTCTTTATAATATTTATTTTTGTAATATATATCTAAAATATTAAACAAGTAATAAAGTGTTTAATTACCTTACGTTACCTTTTTCATTGAAATATACAATTAATGTTATCTGTTCATTATACAAAAGAAACCTTGGTATAATTACCAGAGCGACAGTGTATAATCTAGTGTGTAAATAAAAAAACATACTAGATTTTTATTTATCAAAAATATTATAAGGGAGATGA
>CALVJE010000060.1 GCA_944331725.1 uncultured Bacilli bacterium
GAATCAAAAACACCCTTTAATAATACTTAAATCTAATGAATATTTAGAAGATTATTTAAAAGAAAAAGGAATTATAGATGAATAAAATGCAGTTAGAGGAGTTGAAACAGATGAAAGAACAAATTTTAAAGCTTGGTCGTGTTAGTAATATGAATGATTCTATCAAAATAGTTTATAGAAAACTTGTAGGTGGCGAATATATAGGAGCTGTTGGAGATTATGCATTATTAGTATATAAACTAAAAAACAATGATATAGTGGGTATTAATCTTGGATTTAAAAAAGAAAATGATGTTATTTATAATTGTGATATAGAAGCAGTTATTAACATTTTATATTATTATGGAGTTGGAGAAGAATTAATAGAAAAATATGGTAATGAGTTTATATTATGTCCCATAAAATGAATAATAACAAATTGACAAATTATATTGTTAGAAAAAGTATAATTTGTTATAATATCTAAATAAACATTGGTGTTTATGCATAGGGTTAATTATGGATAGATTTTATAATTATAGTGTCGCGAATCTGTCGCGATATTCATAAAAGGAGATTAAAAAAACTTGAAATATTTCAATTTTTTGAAAAAAAAGATTTTATAAAACAAGTTGATTTTTCTTAAATATTTCAAAGTTTTAAAAAAAACAAATAAAATTTAAAATTTTAACTATAGTTCTCCGAAGGAAGAGGTCGCAGGTTCGATTCCTGTCGTGGACACCAGTGGTGAAACTGTTCGAGTTGTTCGGACTTTTAATATAAATGTTTTTTTAGTAAATGAATAAAATTATTGTATTAAAAAAGAAGCTTTTTCGCTTCTTTTCTTTTACATTGCTATTCCCATAAAGTTATATAGAATAGTCATTAAATTATTTTGAATTGCAGTAATATCTTCTTCTGTCAAATCATTAGCATTAATATTATTTGTAGTATTAATATTAGAAAAATCAGCATTATTTTCTGTAATAGTTTTTGTATCAGTAATATTCATAAAATTAATAGGTGTTCCATTTATATTCATATCAATAGTAAATGTAGAATTAATATTAGTATTTTCTTTTTGACTATTATATTTTATTTGAACAACAGTAGATGGATCAGTAGCATCAGAAATAGAAAGATCAACAGATGTTTCATTTTCACTTATTACAATAGTACCAATATTTTCTTTATTAATTGTTAAACCAATATTTAGATTATTATTTTCTTTAGTAATAGATGCACTACCTATAACAGTATCATCCTCTAATAATTCAATACTTTTGTTATCTTCATCATTATATCTAATAGTAGCTTTACTAGTATTATCACCAAATTCAACTTCATATCTTATAATATTATTTTTATTAGTATATATATTATAATTAACAAATACATCTTCTGTTTCAGTAGTTGTATTTTTATTTTCATTAATTGTAGTTTCCATTTGACTAATAAAGTCTCCTAATATCTCGTTAGCTTTTTTATCATTTTTTATATCATCTATAATATTATTAGCAAGTTCTTCAAATCTCTTATCATCAAGCTCTAAAGATATTTTCTTAACATCTTTATTATCAATTTTCTCATTACTTACTTTTATATCATCTGCTGTAATATTATTTTTAATACTTTCAACCATTAAATTATAAATATAATCAATATCTTCTTTAGAATTTGCACTTTCTTCTAAATAAGTAAAAATATCATTATCTTCAACTGTTATATATTTATCAAAAAGATTTCTTAAAAATATATAACTAATATTTTCGTTTTGATAGAAATTAATTCCCAATAACTCTTGCATATTGAAAAGTAGGGAACCATCAAAATACAATTTCTTAGCTTCAGTATCAATACGATACTCATAATTTAGGGTACTATTATTTAAATTATTAATAACAATATCACTACCATCACTACTATTTCCTAACAAAGGATTAATATAAAACTTAGTAAAGCCAGTCGCTGTTTCTTTTATGCCTGTTCCTTCATTATTATTAGAACTAAATGTTTCTTCTAATGATGCTTTTAAATCATTAAATGATGTTACTATTCTATTCTTATTAGAATAGTTTTGAAATACCAAAATACCTCCTGCAACTAATAGACCTACTGCAATAATAATAAAAATTATTGCAACTTTTTTCTTACTCATAAATTCACTCCTCACCAATATTATAGTTTGATTATATCGTATAAATTAATTAATTAAAAGAAAATTAAAAAATATTTATTTACTTTTACATAATGTGACATATTTTAACAAATAATAATAGTGGTGATAATATGGTAAAGAAAAAATTAATTTGGTATGTAATATTAGTTGTTATTTCTATTATTATTGTCTTAATAAGTTACAATATTACAAGTTATTTATATAGTTATAAAAAAGATTTAGAAATAATACAAGAATTGAAAGAAATGAAAAATGATGTAGAATTTGATAAATTGAAAGAAATCAATTCTGATACTGTAGGTTTTATTAAGATAGATAATACTAATATTAGTTATCCAATTGTTAAAAGTAATGATAATAAATATTATTTAACGCATTCTTTTACTAAAGAAAAAAGTAAAAGAGGATCAATATTCTTAGACTATCGTAATAATCTAAATAAATTATCTCGTAATAATATAATTTATGGACACGGTTTAGTTGATGATACAATGTTTGGAAGTTTAGATAATTTATTAGATAGTACTTTACTTGATAAAGAAGATAATCATTATATAAAAATTATTACTGATAATAGTATTATGACTTTTAAAATATTTAGTGTTTATACTATTAATAAAGAAAGTTATTACATTAAAACATATTTTAGTAATAATGAATACTTTAAAGAATTTTTAGAAACTATTATGAAAAGGAGTATTTATAATTTTGATACAAATGTAAATACAAGTGATAAAATATTAACACTTTCTACTTGTAAGAATGATTTTGGTAAAAGGATAGTTGTTCATTCAAAACTCTTAAAAAAAGAAGAAACTAATTGAAAGTTTCTCTTATTCTTTATTCAGAATTTTATTAAAAGCATAACTTGATAAAATAACAAAGATAGATAAAAAGAAAATATTTAATAATAGGGAATCACTTGTTTCAGGGTTTTCAATAGATTCTTCAAGTTCATTAATTTCATCAAGAGTTAATTCTTCTCCTGCTTTTAAATTAAACTCTGTATTACCAATTTCTATAATCGCTCCATTTGTATCATCTGGTACCCATATTGTTGGTTTATCAGCACTTTCTGTAGTATTAATTATTTCAGCATTATCACTTATTGTTATTTTAGGAGGGTCTGTAACACCACTACCTTGACCAAGTTCAATACCACCAAATCCATTACCAGAGACATCGATTTTTCCAACGAATGTAGCGTGTCCTCCGTTTATAAGAAGTCCTGCATTACCACCAGTTAATTTAATATTTTTTAAAGTAACATTACTCTTATAAATTTGTAATACATAAATTCCTCCCCAAACAGTGTTATCACTACTACTGCTAGAACCAAAAGTTCCTACATATTTAATGGTTTTATTATTACCATCAATAGTAACATCTCTCATTATATTAATCTTCTCAGTTGTTTCTATATTACTACCTAGAATAATGGTTCCGATATTACTATCATTTAAAGCTTCTTTTAGTTCAGCTTCACTATTAACAGTTTTACTAGTTGCAGCATTAACGTTTAGAGTAGCACTTAATGTAATTGTCAAAACAAATAGTAATAGAATTTTACTGATTCTTTTCATTATTTTCCTCCTTTCCACTATTAGTCTTTGTTATCTTAATAGAAAATATGCAAAAAATTTGTCTAATTTTAAGGGTAATTTTTGGTAAAAAGAAAAGAGCTTTAAGCTCTTTAGACCAGTAGTAAGACTTCCTGGTGTTGTACATAATTATTATATGTACATTATTATAATATTCAATTTTTTTAAAATTATTCGTGATTTTATTAATTATTTAGATTATAATAAATTTAGAATAATTTTATTAAGGAGGTGTTATAGTGATTAGTTACGAAGGAATATTTTTTGAAGAAGAAGAGGAAAAAGTAATATTATCTTTAGAAAAGAAAAATTTAGGAATGATTAATGATAAATTACATTGTACTTTTAAATATCATCCAACAGAAAAAGAAATTTTTAATAATTTAGTAGGAGAGTATTTTGATATATATTTAGTTGGTTATGGTAATGATGGTAAGAATAGTGCTTTTATGATAGATTTACCTGAAGAATTAAAAGAATATTATATTAATTATGATACTGATAACAAATTGAAAATTCCTCATATAACAGTATCACTAAGTGAAGATGCTACTGCTAATGACTCAAAAGATTTAAATTTTAAAAAATTAACTAAGCCTATAAAAGTAAGAGGTAGATTTGGTTATTTTGTAAAAGATAACGGTAAAGAGTACGTATCATTTGAACCATATTATGATTATGTAAAGAAATTAAAGTAAAAACTACTTTCAAGTTATTTTGAGAGTAGTTTTCTTTATTTATTAGATATTAGTCATATAACTAATAAATACTTTTCTTTTAACTTTTTCATCAATAGTTTCTTTAATACTAAATTCTTTTAATAGTTTTTGTTGGATAAAAGAAATACAGTCTTTATATTTTTGCTTTCTTTCTTTTAGACCAGCACCTAAATACTAAATATATTTAATACACCAGTTAATATCTACATTAAATCCATCTCTAGCATCTGCTATTAAAAGACTCAAATAATTAACCATTGCTTCTAAAGCTTCCTCATCATTTATTTTTAGTCTTAAGACATCATACACTGTATTAAATATTTTATTAAAATCATCTTTACTAATATTTTTTTCATAGTCTAAATCAATACTTTTTGCATCATAATATTGGTATAAATTTTCTAACAATGAGTCATCTAAATTTCTTTCTTCATTTGTTTTACTTAATAGTTTATATATTACTGTATTCATAACTTTATCTCCTTTACTTTAGTTTTTACTTAAATCAATTGTATCTACAAAGTGCCTTGTTCCTTTTTCAACTATTTTTATTTTATTTAAATCAATTAATTTGTCTATTAAAGTTAAATAAACTAAATCACCTGTATTATTAAGGACTTCTTTTCCCATACATTCTGCAATTAAGATTGATATTTTACAAGGTGCTATTTCTTTTAAAGTATTTAAAATGATATCATAGTAGTCAGAGTATTTTTTATTTTTAATTTCACCATTTTCTAATACCCTTAATTCACTATTAATTTCAACTAAGGTATTCCACTCTTTAGCATAAGCTTCAATTTCATCTTTAGATAAAGTTTTTTCATATTTTAATATAGATCTAATTTCTTTATATTCTAAAGCATTAATACTATATAAAAATTCATTATAATCACTAGCAAAAATAACATTAATTTTATTTGTCTTATCTTTTAAAAAGTTGCATAGAAATAATAAAAGCATATATTCATCATCATTTTTCTTAGAAGACCAGATTCTAATTATAGTGTCATTTGTAATATTATTTGATATTTCATTTAACAACTCAGTATAATCATAATTGTCATCTTGATAAAATTTTCTTAAAAAATCAATACGATTATTTTTTATATCTCCTATTGATAGACTCATTCCAAGTGGAAAAATTATATAGTCTTTTATGTTAGTGCTTTCGTAATAATGTTTTAAACAGCCACAAGCTGCAAAACCTTCACAAATATCAATTGTTTTCATATTGTTATCACTGCCTTTTTAATTAATCTCATTATATCAAAATTTATAATATTAGACAAAATATACTTTAGCACTTTCCATGATTATAGTATAAAATAATTATAGGAGGAGTTTTTTATGTCTAGAAAAAATATTGATGACTTAGATAACTTAATTGGTAATACACCTATGATTAAGATAAAGTATCGTTACGAGAATAGGGAAGGTTATGTTTATGCTAAATTAGAGTATTACAATTATACAGGTAGTATTAAAGACCGTCTTGCTTATTACATAATTAAAAAATCAAAGAAAGAAAAAATATTAAAAGAAAATCAAGCGATAGTAGAGGCGACAAGTGGTAATACAGGTATTTCTTTTGCCGCTTTAGGAGCTTATTTTTCTCATCCAGTTCATATTTTTATGCCTGATTGGGTGAGTGAAGAGAGAATAAAGATAATGAAATTATACAGTGCTAATGTATATTTAGTTAGTAGGGAAGAAGGAGGATTTAAGGAAGCGATTAAAAGAAGTGAAGAATTTGCTTCTAAAATAAATGGTTTTTTACCAAGACAATTTGAAAATACATTAAATATAGAAACTCATTATTTAACTACTGCTAAAGAAATATTAGATCAAGTAAAGGAAATAGATACCTTTGTTAGTGGTATAGGAACAGGTGGAACTTTAATGGGTGTTGCTAAAAGATTAAAAGAATATAATAAAAATATTAAGATTATTGCTTTAGAACCTGATAAGATGCCTCTTTTAAGTGGTGGGAAAATTATAGGTGATCATAAAATTGAAGGAATAGGGGATGAGTTTATTCCTAAACTTGTTGACTTTAATTTGATAGATCAAGTTATTAGTATCAATGATTTAGATGCTATTAATATGAGTAGAATATTAGCAAGTAAATTAGGACTCGGAGTAGGTATTTCTTCAGGAGCAAACTTTTTAGCCAGTGTATTAAGTAGTGGAAAGAATGTAGTAACTGTATTTCCAGATGATTTAAAGAAATATTTATCTACTGATTTATCAAAAGATATAGATAATAACAAAGAGCTTTTGTCTAATAAAATAGAATTACTAGGTTTTGAAGTAGTTAATTAATTTGTTTATTAACATTGATTATTTTGGTTGAATTGAAACTAATCTTTCATATATTTAAGGTATTATAACAATAACAGGAAAATTATCGTAATAAAGTTGATTTTTTTTACGCTTCAATGTTATAATGTTTAGCAATTTATACTAAATTTTATGAAGAAAAATTTGGTATAAATTGATTGTACCAAATTTTCATATAT
>CALVJE010000061.1 GCA_944331725.1 uncultured Bacilli bacterium
AAGTTTATTATCGAAAAACACGGAGTATTCTTAAAAATTGATCCTTATATTTTAGTAAGAGATAGAGATAATGAGGGGAATATTATAGAGGGAGGAGTCTATAATGACTTTGTAGAAGTTAATCTTACTAATGCTAATTTTATTAAGGTTAATGATAGAATTCAACCTAAGTGGCTTAGTAGAATTAATTTAAAAGATAAGAATATAGATGATATCTTTAATAATTTTAGTCCCAAAGCTAGACAAACTGTTAGAAGAAATGAAAGACTAGGATTTAAAGTAAGAGACTTTGATTTTGAGAATATAGATAAATTTATAGATATTATTAATGAAGAGAGTAAAAAATATAATACTATTGTCCCTACTAAAACTTTCTATCTAGATTTAAAACAGACTTTTGATGATAATATTAAGTTTAAGGAAGTTTATTTTAAGAAAAATGAAGTTATTAGTAATATTGATAAGATGATTATTGATGTTAATAAGGAAAAGGAAATTAGAATAAATAATTACCATAGCTCAAAAATGACTGCAGAATATTTTATTAATAAAGAACTTGAAGATGAAGAAGAGATTAAAAGATTAAATAGTTTAAAAGAATACTTTTCTAAATGTAGTGATGATGTTAGTATGGGAATTTATATGTTTATAACTATAGGTAACGAAGTTGTGGCCTTAAATGGTGGAATTGTAAATGAATATAATAAGTTAGATGCATCTTATACACTTCATTATGAAATGATTAAGTATGCAATAAATAATGGTTATAAATATTATAATTTATATGAAATTGGTGATATTACTGATGATAATAATAAATTAAAGAATTCATACAACTATAAAAAGAACTTTGGTGGTGAAGTTGTTGAATTAGTTGGAGAGTATGATTTAGTAATTGATCCTAAATATACTGATATGGCAAGAAAACATTTTCCAGAGTATTTAGGTGTTAAGACTATATTTAAGTAAATTTACACATCTGATACTTTGACATCTATGTAAAAGTATGGTATTATGTATCTAGCAAAGAAATTTGCATAAAATAAAAATGAGAACATTCAATGTCGCAAGTGTTGAGTGCACTCCAATAAAGTGTGTGCACCTAATTAAACCGCTGTTTAGTTAGGTGCTTTCTTTTTGTTTTTATATTAATATAATTATGACTACAAAAAGTAATACAACAAGTAAAATTCTTATAAAAAGTAATGTCGATACTAAAAAGTCTTTTTTACTCATATGCATCACCTCCAAATAGATACTTGGAGATAACACCCAACCATTAAATGTTCTCTGTATTGATTGTATCATATTGAATTCTATAGCTCAATAAATTATTATATAAATTTTTTTGCTTTTTTAATTTTATTCCTTTGATACTTATATCAAACTATGTTATCATTAATATGTCAACGAAATTTCACAATATTTATTTATATATCTAGTATAATAGATATTATTGCAAATCAAAGATATTGCTATAAATAATAGGAGGATTATTGTGTAAAGTTCGTTGTTTTTTTATATATTCATGTATAGCATTAAACCCGTATCTATCATAGTATGGGTTTTCGTAAATATATTATTTACTTATACAATTTTTTAATAATAAATTATCATAGCAGAAAAACAATATATCTGCTCTTCGCCACTAGGAAAAGAACTAACAGCATACTTTATATCTACAACTTCTCCATCTAAATATCCTAAAAATTCATTCATAGCTTTTTGTAAATCAGTTTCATCTTCATAGTCAAATATCTTTACTTTCATATAGTCACAGCCTTTCTACTATATTTTAAAGCACTTTTTCCACAAAAATTGTGGAAAAAAGCAAAGAGCATTATCTTTTTCCTCTTTGCTTGTTTAAAACTATTTAACTACTATATTTACTATTTTACCTTTAATAACTATTATCTTAACTATTTCTTTATCTTCAGTGAATCTCTTTACATTATCTTCTTTTAAAGCTTTTTCTTTAACTACTTCTTCACTATCATCAATATTTATTGTGATAGTAGCACGTACTTTACCATTTACTTGAACTGCTATTTCTTTTTCTGTTTCTACTAGATATTTTTCATCATACATTGGATAAGATTCATTATGTATAGAATATTTATTTCCAATAGAAGCCCATAACTCTTCTGTTATATGAGGAGCGAATGGGGCAAGCATTAAAAGAAGTTGTTCAATATAGTATCTTGGAATACCACTTTTTTCATATTTTACTAAGATATTTGTATATTCCATTATTTTAGCCATAGATGTATTAAATTGAAATTTATCTAAGTCTTCTCTTATTACTTTTAGAGAATTATGTAATACTTTATCTATATCAAGTATTCTTTCATCACTTTCTTTAATAGCATTAGTAAGACGCTCTACTTTGCGATAGAATTTATTGATAGCAACTATACCATCATCAGTCCAAGGTCCACCATCTATATAGTTAAATCCAAACATTAAATATCCTCTTAGAACATCTGCTCCATATTCTTCTACTAATGGATCAGGTGCTACTGTATTACCTTTAGATTTAGACATTTTTTCACCATCTGGTCCTAATATTGTACCTTGATGTACTAATGATAAGAATGGTTCATCAAAGTTTAGATATCCCATATCTCTTAAGGCTTTAGTAAAGAATCTTGCATATAGTAAGTGCATACAAGCGTGTTCTACTCCACCTATATATTTATCAACAGGTAATATTTTATTAATTAATTCTTTATTAAATGGTTCTTTATCATTATGAGCATCTGGATATCTTAAATAATACCAACTAGAGCAGACAAAGGTATCTAGGGTATCTGCTTCTCTTACCGCTTTCTTACCACATTTTGGACAAGTACAATTCATAAACTCATTACATTTTTTAAGTGGACTTTCACCATCTGGAGTAAATTCTACATCCATTGGTAATTTTACTGGTAAATCTTTTTCAGGTACTGGTACTATTCCACAGTCTTCACAGTAAATAATAGGAATAGGAGCACCCCAATATCTTTGGCGAGATACTAACCAATCTCTTAATTTATATGTTGTAGTTTTCTTTCCATAGCCTTTTTCTTCTAAATAAGCATTCATTTTATTTAGAGCATCTTCTTTATTTAAACCATTTAAAAAGTCAGAATTAATATGAAGGCCATCACCAACAAAAGCTTCTTTAGATAAGTCTCCACCTTCAAGAACTGGTATTATTTCTAAATTAAATTTTTTAGCAAATTCATAATCTCTTTCATCGTGAGCAGGAACGGCCATAATAGCTCCTGTTCCATAAGTTGATAAGACATAGTCACTAATCCAAATTGGTATTTTTTTACCATTTACAGGATTGATTGCATAAGCACCTGTAAAGACACCTGTCTTTTCTTTAGTAGTACTTGTTCTTTCAATATCACTTTGTTTACTAGCTTCTTCTTTATATTTATCAACAGCTTCTTTTTGTTCTTTAGTAGTTATCTTGTCAACTAATGGTAATTCAGGTGCTAAAACACAGTAAGTTGCCCCAAATAAAGTATCAGATCTAGTTGTAAATACTGTAAATTTTTCATTAGTACCGTCAACTTTAAAGTCAACATAAGCTCCTACACTTTTACCTATCCAATTACGTTGAAGGTTTTTAGTTCTATCAGGCCAATCTAATTTATCTAAGTCATTTAATAGTTC
The DNA here is from genome assembly GCA_944331725.1 of uncultured Bacilli bacterium. The sequence continues at coordinate 3,670 of CALVJE010000061.1, forward strand.
TTCAGCATAATCAGTAATTTTAAAGAACCATTGACTCATATTCTTTCTAATAACAGTACTTCCACATCTTTCACAGTTTCCTGCTATTACTTGTTCATTAGCTAAGACAGTATTACAAGATGGACAGAAATTAACAGGGGCTTCTTTCTTATAAGCTAATCCTTTTTCATATAGTTTTAAAAACATCCACTGTGTCCATTTATAGTAATCTTCTTTACAAGTTTTAATTTCATAGTCCCAATCCCAAGAACCACCTATTCTTCTTAATTGTTTTTCCATAGTTTCAATATTTTTATCTGTACTAATAGCAGGATGTATTCCTGTTTTTATAGCATAGTTTTCTGCAGGTAGTCCAAAGGCATCAAATCCCATTGGATGAAATAAATTATAACCATCTATCTTTTTAAATCTAGCCCAAGTATCAGCGACACTATAGTTATACCAATGTCCTAAATGTAGTTTAGCACCACTAGGATAACTAAACATCTCTAGGCAATAAAGTTTCTTTTTATCACTTTTATTATCAAATTTGTATAGTTTATCTTCTTCCCATTTCTTTTCCCATTTTTCTTCTATTTCATTAAAATTAAGCATTCTTACAACATCCTTTCTTTTTATATATTCTTCCTACTATATCATAACTTACAAGTATTAATAGCATTATTAAGACAAAGCCTATTAGTAATTGTAAGTAAAAACTATCTAATAATGAGACTATTGTTACTACTAGAGAAATATCAAAAGCACTAACAGCACTGATTATATTTAAGAGTCTCTTATAGTTTAATTTATCTAAGTCAAGATTATATTTGCCCATCAGGTAACTAACCTCAACTGGTTTCTTTCTTCTCTTATCTTTTTTAGCTTTTCTTACTAAAAACAATTCATAAACTATAAATACTAGTAGAAAAGTTAAAATAAATAATATTAATTCATCTAACATAAAACTCCTCCTAACAAAAATAGATTTCTATTAATAAGGACGAAAAACTCCGTGGTACCACCTTATTTCATAGAAATCTATGCACTTTAAAAGTTATATCGGACTTATCCGTAAATGTTTAAGGTTATCAAGTTCAAAAAGTTATTTTGTTTGTTTCCACTAACCACAAACTCTCTATTAAAATAGTGCTTTTTTACTACTACAACCACATTTAAAATCTAGTATTATTATACGAAATAATATGGAGTAATGCAACTATTTTTTGTTAATACTATAGGTTTTCACTCTATAAACGCCATCAGAGTGAACAATAGAATTACATATAGGTAGCATATCTTCTTTACTAATATAACATAGTTTTGATGTTCTTCTATTGAAAACAGGAAACATAGTTATTATTTTATTGGTATTAGGAATAGTTGCTACTCTAAAAAAATTTACATTTAATCCGTTAATATTACTTCTACCTATATCTTTAAAATAAAATATATAGGTATCTGAAAAATCCCACTTAAATTTTATTTCTCTTTTTTCAAATTCTATATTTCTAGATGCCGTTAAGAATATTTCTTTTAAGTCATAATGACTATAAAAGATTGAACTTGTATTTTCATTAGGATTATCATTAGGACTAGTATGTTTAGCTTCTATGTGTTCTAATGCTTTATTATAATCATATTTTACATATTGTTGTTCTTTGTAATCTAGTTTATTTGGTGTTTCTATCTTTTTATTTACAAATAGCTTTAAGAATACTTGTAATCTTCTTAAATATAGTTCTGCTTTTTCTAATTCTTTTCCCCTTTTTAAATCTTGAAAGTTTCTATTCTTATTTTTCTTCCATAAATTGTATAATTTGTCATATTTTTCTAACTTAATATAGACTTCTGAAAGACTTTTGAAGATACAGAAGTAGTTTGAATCTTGTTCTTTTAATATTTCTAAAGCTTCTTTTAAATCTCCTCTTCCTGTGTATATGTTAGCAAGGATACTAGCGATTTCTGGATCATTATTAAAATCAAGATATCCTTTAAGTAAAACTTCGGCTTTTTTTATATCTCCATTGTTAATATTATCCTTTACTTCATTTAAAATTTTCATTTTTATGTTATCTTCCATAGCTCTTCTCCATTTTAATCATTGTAGTACAGAATGACGAGATGAGCAAGTGGAAATTATAGGCAAATAATGACATTATTTTAATTTTTTAATCTTTTTCTTTGCTGATTGATAAGTAATTCCTCCCAATAAGTAACCATAAAAAGAGCCAAGAGCTGTGGCAAAAATCCAAAGTGCTGTATCTCCTAAATTTGCTTTATTACTTTCTCTTACCTTTATTACACTATCATAATTAACAGTTTTAATACTTATTTCTTCTAAGATGTTTTCATAATTTTCTGGCAGTTCTCTAGATTCTACTTGATATTCATCACGATTTTCATATTTACTTATTGCTAACAGAACATTACCATTCTCAAATTGATTTTGTTTTGTAGTTATTTCTTCATCTGTTAAACTGCCATTTGAAAAACCATATACGTCTACATCATAATTATCTCCAGCTTGTGTATAGCTTTTGACTTCTAGTTCATTAGTATCTTTAAGTTCTTCTTCAGTTAAATATTGAGTTGTTTGCTTTAACTTTGTCAATCCTTCTGTTGTTCTAATAGTTGAATCTGTAGTTACCCTATAAGTATCTATATAATCTCTTATAAATGGTTTGCTATCGCTGAGAGCAAAAACTGCTCCACCTACTATTAAGCCTCCTGTAACAGCTCCTATTGTTAAGTTTCTAATACTTTTATTTTTGTCTTTCATACTACTTCCTCCTCGAGATACTCTTTATTATAACATCTTTTCTTTTATAATCAACAAAAAAGAGACATTATTTTGCCTCTTCTTTAGTCTCTTCATCTACTAATTTAATGATAGCAAGTAATGCTCCATCTCCACGACGTTCACCTAATTTAAATATTTGTGTATATCCACCATTACGATTAGCATAAAGTGGAGCTAGTTCATTAAATATTTTATTTACAACAGCTTTATCATT
>CALVJE010000062.1 GCA_944331725.1 uncultured Bacilli bacterium
ATACAGCTAGTAATTCATTCTTAGTATATGGAATCGGTGCTTTAGTTATAATCGTTGGTATTATCTTAATAATTGTGGCTAATAGAAAACAAAGAAATGCAAAGAAAAAATAGAAACATAAGAAGCCAACTCTATAAAGTTGGCTTTTTAATTCTTATTATAGGAATACTTATATTCTTTAGTACACCTTTAATGAAAATTAGAGGTGAAGTCTTTGAAGAAATGCGATTAGCCATTTTTCAAAAAAATATAAATAAAGATAATACTACTATTAGTAATATAAATACCGAAAACTTGCAAGTAACAGAAGAAGAAAGTGAAGTAAAAAAACAAGAAGAACAAAAAGCTAATTATAGTTATATAGGAGAATTATATATTCCTGATATAAAATTAAGAAGAGGCTTTGTTTCTAAAGACTCTAGATATAACAACATAGAATATAATATAACTATTGCAAATGAAGCAGATTATCCTGATGTACCTATGGGAAACTTTATTCTGATGGCTCATTCAGGTAATGCTTATATTTCATTTTTTGATAACCTATATAAACTACAAATAGGCGCTACCGCTTCCATAAGCTATAATGCTGTTACTTATAATTACCGTTTAGTTAATATTTATAATCAAGCTAAAACAGGTACAGTTGCTATATATCGTGATCATACAAAAAAAACATTAACTTTAATAACTTGTACTCATAATGATGATTATAATCAAACTATTTATATCTTTGAAGAAATATAAGAATAAAAGGGAGGATAAATATGGACTTAAGTTTTATCGATAAATTATTAACAACTTTAACATTACCATTTCAATCATTTCTATCAATTGAAATACTTTTAATATTTATTCTCATCTTTATCTTCTTAGTATATAATGAAAAAAGAAAAAATAAAAAAGTAAAAATAACTTTAATAGGATTAATAATATTTTTTACTAGTCTTTTAATCTTCTATTTTTATGAAGATATGTTAACAGTCATAACAGAAATAATTAAAAATGTAATGAGATGTTTCTATTTCCCTAATATAATATTCTATATTATAACTGTAATTATCTCTTTAGTACTATTAATTTATCATATTATTAATACTAAATTAACCTTAAAGAATAAAATAACAACCTATGCTCTAACACTTATCCATTTATTATTATTTACATACTACATTTCTCTAGCTATTACTAACAACATTAACCTAACTAATACTGCTAATATCTATGAAATAGATGAATTATTTGTAATTACACTATCTAGTCAAATAATATTTATCATTCTTATTATTTACAAAATAACCTATCATTTTTGTTATATTAGACGTGAAAAATTGAAAAATAAATAATAAAATGCTATAATGTCTAGGAAGTGAGGTAATTATGAAAAAGAAATTAATTAAACTCAAAGATAAATTAATAAAAAATATTAAAAGAATAAAAACTGAAAAACTAATCAGTAATTATTTTAAAGAGAATAGACTTTTTATTGTCTATGTTTTAGTCTGTGTAATAAATTCTACATTAATTAGAATTTTTACTATGCCAACAATGGAAAACTACTTATCATTTAAAGCTATACTAGCAGATACAGCAGTTGTAACTATAATAGGATCTTTCTCTTATTTATTTAAAGGAAAGAAAAGATATACTTACTTATTAATATGGGCTATTATCTTTACTGCTATATGTACTATAAATTCAGCTTATTATACATTCTATACATCATTTGCAAGTGTTTCTATGTTATCACTTACACAATATATTGGTGAAGTAGGGGATGCTGTAGTTGAAAATGTATTACAAATAAAAGATTTAGTTTATATATTCCCACTTGCTTTCTTTATATACTATTATCATCGTCTTAGTAAAAATAATAAGTATAAACATTATGGTAAAGAAAATAGAATAAAGAAGTTTAAAAATACCATTATAGGTGGTGCAGTAATACTTCTAGTATTTATTTTATCTTTATCAAGTCTTGAAGTAAGTAGATTTGTTAAACAATGGAATCGTGAATATATCGTTATGAGATTTGGTATTTATATGTACCAAGGAAATGATATAGTCGCAAGTATCAGACCTAAAATATCAGCAATGTTTGGTTATGATGATGCTAAAAAAGAATTTAATGAATACTATAAAGATAGAAAAGATGAACAAAGCTATAAAAATGAATATACAAATATCTTTGAAGGACGTAATGTTATTGTTATACACGCTGAATCTATGCAAGGTATCGCTATAAATAGAACATTTAATGGAGAAGAAGTAACACCTAATTTAAATAAAATGATTAAAGAAGGACTTTATTTTAGTAACTTTTATTCTCAAGTAAGTGTAGGAACAAGTAGTGATACAGAATTAACTTATAATACTAGTTTAATGCCAACTCAAAATGGTACAGCCTTTGTAAGTTATTTTGATAGAACTTATATATCAACACCATCACTTTTAAAAGAAAAAGGTTATTATACATTTAGTATGCACGCTAATAATGCCGACTTTTGGAATAGACGTGCAATGCACGAATCTTTAGGTTATGATAAATTCTATAGTAAAGAAACATATGAAGTAGATGATGAAAACGTTATTGGTTTAGGTTTATCAGATAAAGAATTCTTTGCTCAATCAGTAGAAAAAATAAAGAAAATAAGTGAAGAAAATGATAAATACTATGGTTATATAATTACGCTAACAAACCATACACCATTCTCAGATACTGATAAATATGGAGAGTTCCCTGTTACAATGAAAACAACTATAACAAAAGAAGATGGAACCAAAGAAGAAATAGAAGCTCCATATCTAGAAGGAACTAAATTAGGTAATTACTTTAAATCAGTTCATTATGCAGATGAAGCTTTAGGAGAATTCTTTAATGAAATGGATGAAGCTGGACTTTTAGATAATACTGTAGTTGTTATTTTTGGAGATCACGATGCAAGACTTCCTAGAAGTGAATTCAATTTGATGTATAATTATGATCCAGCAACTGATGATATTAAAGATGAAGAAGATCCAACCTATGTAGAATATGATAGTTTTGATTATGAATTAGATCGTAAAGTACCATTATTAATTTGGACAAAAGATGGTAAAGTTAAAGGAGAATTTGATTATACAATGGGTATGTATGATGTAATGCCTACTCTTGGTAATATGTTAGGTTTCTATAATAAATATGCTTTAGGTAATGATATTTTTGAAACTAAAGAAGATAATATTGTAGTATTCCCTAATGGTAACTGGGTAACAAATAAAATGTACTATAATAGCCAAAAAGGAGAATATAAACTACTTAAAGATGAAATAATAGATGAAAACTATATAACAGAAAATAATGAGTATGCAGAAAAGCTATTAGATATTTCAAATAAAGCGATTGTCTTTGATTTATTTAATCCAAATAGTGAAGAAGATGCTGTTAAAGCTGTATCTGAAGAGAAATAGAAAGGAACTAGGGCTATGAAATTAAAGAAAAAAGTAAAAGTAATACTAACACTAGCAATTATATTAATAGTAACAGGAGTAGGCTTTCTTGCTTATGAAAGTATAAAACCAAAAGATGTAAAAACTGCTACTGTTGAAAATGAAATACCTGAATATGGATATACTTTAAAATCTACAAGAAATGATAGATATAAAAAGATGTTTCAAGAGTTAAAAGATATTTTAAGTGAAGATGAAGTAGATGAAAAAGCATACCTTGAACAAATAAGTAAAATGTTTATAATGGACTTTTATACTTTAAATGATAAACTTGCTAATACAGATGTAGGAGGAATAGATTTTATTCATACTAATGCTAAAACTAACTTCCTAGAAAAGAGTGAAGATACAGTATATAAATATGTAGAAAATGACATCTATGGTAATAGAGATCAAAAATTACCAGAAGTTACTGAAGTAACTATTGAAAATATTGAAAATATTGAATATACTATAGGAACAGATTTTACAGATGATTCTGCTTACAAGATAGAAGTTTCTATAAAATATAAAGAAGATATGGATTATCCTACTAAAGCTACTCTTATCTTTGTACACGAAGATAATAAACTATCTTTAGTAGAAGTAGAATAATATCTTCTTTTTCTTTAAAATGAGGTGAGAAAATGGAAAGATTACAAAAAATAATAGCAAATGCAGGTGTCGCTTCCCGCCGTAAAGCTGAGCTTTTAATTAAAGAAGGAAGAGTAACAGTTAATGGTACTAAAATAACTGAACTTGGTACTAAAGTAACTAATAAAGATATAATTAAAGTAGATGGTAAAGAAATAGAGAAAGAAAAAAAAGTTTATTATCTACTTAATAAACCAAGAGGAATTATAACTAGTGTGAATGATGAAAAAGGAAGAAAGACAGTAGTTGATTTAATCCCTTGTAAAGAAAGAATATATCCCGTAGGTAGACTTGATTATGATACAACAGGAGTCTTATTACTTACTAATGATGGAGAGTTTGCAAATATACTTATGCATCCAAATGATTTAGTAGAGAAAGTATATATCGTTAAAGTAAAAGGAATTATTAAAGGAGATGCTATTAATGCCATTAAAAATGGTGTAACAGTAGATGGAATAAGTTATGAGAAAGCTAAAGTTAAGTTAAGAAAAACAGATTATAAAACAAATACTTCTATGCTTACTATTACTATTCACGAAGGACGTAACCACGAAGTTAAAAAAATATTTGAAAGTGTTGGTTTCCCTGTTTTAAAACTTAGAAGAGATAGAGTTTTTATCTTTGATCTAAAAGGATTAAAAAGTGGTGAATATAGAAAACTAACCCCTAAAGAAGTTGCAATTGTCTATAGTTTAGCAAAAAAATAAGAGCATTGTTAGCTCTTTTTAATTTTTACTTTTACGATTTTGGTGTTTACACCCAAATCGTGATTTAATTGATTACTCGTTTTTATGCCTCTAATCTATTTTGACGTTCCTTTTCAAGTTCCTTTATAGATTTCTTAGGAGTAGGTAAATCTTCTGGCATAGTACCACCTAACTTTTTAATAGTCTCCCTAATTGCTTTTCCAACTTTATAATGTGTATCTGTTGCAATATTTTCATTAGTTTTTTCTTGCTTTTCAAGTAAAGCTTCTGTTTGAGTTATTCTAAATACATTAGCCCCTAATTCAACACTTCCCATATTATCTAATATATCTTCTCTATATCTTAAGCCTTTTCTTTTAGAGATATCATTTGCGGTTTCACCATTATAAAGTCCTTTATATCCAGCATTAGTAAACTTATCAAAGTTCTTTACACCTTTTTCTTTAGCAATTCTATACAATACTTTATTACCATCTTTAGTTTGTTTTCTTCTATATAATCTCTTCTCATCTTCATCTAACTTGCTATATTCTTCTTCAGTTAGTTCCATTTTTCTAGCTTGTACTGCAAAATAAGTTTGTCCTAAGGCAACATTTTTATATTTAGGATTAGCATTTTGAACTATTAAATAGCAAGCATATCTTGAAAGCTTATAATCAATTATAGTTTTAGTTGTAGCGCCTGCTTTTACGATTTTGGTGTTTACACCAAAATGGGAATTAATTGAATTATTACTTTGAGAACAAGCAACTTGTGCTTTTTCTATAACGGCAGAAAAGTATCTCCATTCTTTATAACCAAGTATTTGTTGTAATTCTCTAGCATACCAATATTCATTACCATTATCATCAATATGCTTAATTTCTTCAAAAGTCATTTCTTCATATTTTTCTAATTCTTTAGTCATAACACAAACCTCCTATCTTTGACTAATATAACTATTTATATATAGAAAATACATAACAGTAGCTTTTCTATAACATTTACACATATAGTGTAACATACATTTGTTTAGAAATATACAAAAATCTAAAAAATAAAAACACATTCAATCTTTTTAATTTTAACTTTTACTATTTTGGTGTTTACACCAAAATAGTAATTAATTACATTATTAGTTTTCTTCTGCTTCTAAACTATTTAGTCGTTCGCTTGTTTATTGGCTTCCCGACCTTAGCAAGCCAAACTTCTCATTTTGTTATTTTAGTCAATACTGCTGACTATTTTGATGATGTCGGAAAAATGGTTAAATAGGTTGTTAGTACATTGGTTTTTCCTATTTTGGTGTAAACACCAAAATAGGAATTAATTATATTATTACTTTTAGAATAAGCAACTTAAGCCTATTTGAAAGTATATAAAAAAGAAGCCAAGATAAAGCTTCTCTGATAAAATACATTATTATTTCATATCAAGATTAAGCAGCTTTTTCTTCTTCCTCTTGACCTTCTTCTATTTCAATTGCACCAGTAGGACAAGAATCAGCAGCATCTCTTACTTCATCTTGAAGTTCTTCTTTAACTTCTTCTACCTTCGCTTCACTTAATCCTTCATCATTAATTTCAAATATTTCATCACATATCGCTGCACAAGCTCCACAACCAATACAAGCATCTTTATTAACTTTTACTTTCATTTTTATCCCTCCACTTTAATTATATCTTATTTTTAGTAAAATTAAATAGAAAGTTCCCGAATTATTAAAGGAACTTTTTTTAACGACTAAATTCCCAGTCCGAAAT
>CALVJE010000063.1 GCA_944331725.1 uncultured Bacilli bacterium
GTATTCCACTTTTTTCAGTCCCTACTACGGCAAGGGTATTCCACTTTTTTCAGTCCCTACTACGGCAAGGGTATTCCGACTTTTTTGATACAATAATATGATAACAAAAAAAATGTATTTTGTAAAGCATTTTTTACAGCATTTTTTAGACAGAAACTTCTTCTTTTTCATATTCCTTACATTTTTCTTCTAATAGATTAAAGTCACAACATCTATCCATAATTCTTTTAGGTAAAAGATTCTTGTTATATTGTAATATGAATTTCTTAACTTTACTCATTAACTCACTTCTATATTTATTTAAATATTCAGTTTGATTTATAACAAGATTTTTATATTTTTTATCGTCTATTAAAGGAAGAACTTCAGTTAAACAAGAAATTGGTGTAGGTATCATATTATTAATGTTAACTATACCGAGTTCTCCATCCTTAATTTTAAAAATATCAATGGCATCTTTATTCATTGTTAAATGTTTTGGTTTAGGACTTGATAGAGGAGCGAAATAAGTTTGATTATTAAAAGTATAGACAACTCCTACATAAGGTCTAGTTTTTGTTTTGTTATAGGCAACTCTATTATCGAATTTTCTTAAGTAATCAATATAATCATTATCAATATAGTATATTTTTAATTTATTCATTTGAACCTCCTAAAAAAGATAATAAAAAGGCGACTTAATAAAAAATCGCCACTTTTTTAATTCCCTACTATGGTAAGGGTTCTCCCACTTTTTTAATTCCCCACTATGGCAAGGGTTCTCCCACTTTTTTAATTCCCTACTATGGCAAGGGTTCTCCCACTTTTTGATACGACAATATGATAACAAAAAAATTGTACTTTGTAAAGCTTTTTTGATATAATTTAATAGAAGGTGATAAAAGTGGCTTATAAATATGATATAGTTGGTTCTTATTATGATAAATATGCTAAAGGTAATAAATATAGAGAAGAAGAGGTTATTAAAATTCCTGGAGTTACTTTTAACTCTCTTAAAGATATAGATAAATTTACTGCTAGTACTACTAAAAGTGATTTTGAAATCACGATAAAAGATAATTATAAATATAAAAATCATTTTTCTATTAGAGTTACTAATAATGATGGGAGAAGTTTTTATAGAACTATTATCTTTAATAATAAAGAGTTAGTTGATTTAATTAATTCTATAAGAAAGAAAACAATAAAATCTCCTAATGGACCTAGAACAGTTGATTATATTACTGGTAATAATAAATTATTATCTGATTTATGGAAAGATGTAGAAGAGTTAGTAGAAACAAAAGATGTTGGGGCAGTTAATAGTACTTTTGATGATAATTATGCTTTTATAATTAGAAGATATATAGAAAGTGATAGTAGTGAAGTATCTGATGATTATACTATGATTAAAGATTGGTTTAGAGAGTATAATGTTTTTAGAAAATATCTTACTGGTAAAGATAAATCTTTTGTTTCTAATATGAATGTTAGAAATAGTAATTATGAGAGACCTATGGAAGTTAATACTTCTGATGTAGTTTATAGACCTAATGATAGTACTAATGACTATGGTAATGATAAAGAAGAAGGTATAATTTATTATGATGATGGTACTTATAAAGAAGATGAAGAGTTTTTAGAAGAGGATGAATTAGAAGAAGCTTATAGAGATAATACTGGAAGAAAAATATGAAGGAATTAGGTAGATATTTAGAGTATTTAGAATATGAAAGACATTATTCTAGTTATACAGTAGATAATTATAAAAAAGATATAGAAGAGTTTTTAGAGTACTTAGAAAGAGAGTCTATTAATTATTTAAAACTTGAATATAGTGATATTAGACTATATCTTGCTTATTTAAAAGAAGAAAAACACGAGAAGTCTACTTCTATTAGTAGAAAACTTAGTGCACTTAGAAGTTATTATAAATATTTATGTAGTAATAATAAAGTAAAGACTAATTTATTTAATCTAATATCATCACCTAAAAAAGAACAGAAATTACCAAGATACTTTGAATATAATGAGTTAGAAGAATTGTTTAATGTTCCTGATTTAAAGACTACTTTAGGTCAAAGAGATAGATTAATACTCGAATTACTTTATGCAACGGGAATAAGAGTAGGGGAATTAGTTAAGATAAGACTAAAAGATATTAATAAGAGCGAAAGAACTATTTTAATACACGGTAAAGGTAGTAAGGAGCGAATCGTTAATTATGGAGAATATGCTAGTGATATTTTAAATATATATTTAAATGATGGTTATAAAGAATTAAATAAATTTAATAGTGATTATTTAGTTTTAAATAACCAAGGTAGAGTAATAACTGAACGTGGTGTTAGATATATACTTACTAATTTAATTAAAAAAACATCACTTCATAAAAATATATCTCCTCATATGTTAAGACATTCTTTTGCAACTCATCTTTTAAATGAAGGGTGTGATATATTATCAGTTAAAGAATTATTAGGACACGAAAGTATTTCTTCTACGCAGATATATACACATATTACTAATGATAGATTAAAAGATGTATATTTACATAGTTTCCCAAGAGCTAAAAAATAAATTATTTAATCTAACAAAACTGTAATAAATTTTACAGTTTTTTTGTGATATAGTTTTATTGAAAGGAAGATGTGTATGGAAGTTTTAAAAGTTAATAATTTGAAAAAATATTATGGTAATAATACTAATATTACTAAAGCTTTAAATAATATATCATTTACTGTTGATGATAATGAGTTTCTTGCTATTATGGGTGCAAGTGGTAGTGGTAAAACTACTTTACTTAATACAATATCTACAATAGATTCTGTTACTAGTGGAAATATCATTATTAATGGAGTTGATATTACTAATTTAAAAGAAGAAGAACTATCTAACTTTAGAAAAGAAAATCTTGGTTTTGTTTTTCAAGACTTTAATTTATTAGATACTCTAACTATAAAAGAAAATATTGCTTTATCTTTAATAATTAATAAAGAAGATAAAACTAAAATAGATGAGTTAGTTTTAGATATTAGTAAAAAACTAGGTATTGAAGATATTTTAAATAAATATCCTTATGAAGTAAGTGGAGGACAAAAACAACGTGTGGCAAGTGCAAGAGCTTTAATTAATAATCCTAAACTAATACTTGCAGATGAGCCTACAGGAGCCTTAGATTCTCGTAATGCTAGAGTTCTACTAGAAACTTTTAAAGAGATGAATGAAGAGTTAAATGCTACTATTTTGATGGTTACTCACGATGCTTTTTCAGCAAGTTTTGCAAATAGGGTTTTATTTATTAAAGATGGAAAGATATTTAATGAAATAATTAAAGGTAAAAAAAGTAGAGGAGAGTTTTATGATGAGATTATAGATGTTTTAACATTACTTGGAGGAGATTTAAAATAATGCTTTTTAAACTTAGTCTTTCTAATGCTAAAAGAAGTATTAAAGACTATTTAATTTATATAGTTACTATAACTATAGCGTTTTCCCTTATGTTTTCTTTTAATCTTATCTCTAACTCTAAAGATATTCTTGATTTAGCTGATATGATGAAAAACTTTCGTATCGCAGTTGTTTTTGTTAGTTTAATAGTTTGCTTTGTTATAGGATTTTTAATTAATTATATGATTAAATTTATCTTTAAAAGACGTAGTAAAGAGTTTGGACTATACCTATTACTTGGTATAAGTAAAAAAGATATCTCTAAAATGTTTATATTAGAAAACTTAATACTAGGTTTTATATCTTTAATATTATCATTCTTTGTAGGTATTTTACTTAGTACTATTATATCTAGTATAATCTTAAATATCTTTAATGCTCCATATGCTGCTAAATTACCTACTGATTATTTAGTACCTTTTCTTCTTTCTTTAGGATATTTCTTACTTATATATCTAGTAGTATTATTTTTAACTAAAAGAAGAATTAAACGACTTAAAATACACGATTTATTATATTTAGATTCTTTTAATGAAAAGAGTAAGTCTACTAAAAAGAAATCTATTGTTTCTTTTATAATATCTTTAATCTTTATCGTAGGAGGACTATTAATCTTTAATAATGAGTTTAAAGCTGTAGGAATAGAGCCTGATACTTTATTAGTGTTATTATCTATTATAATGTTAATAGTAGGTATCTACTTATTTATATCATCTTTTGCAGAGTTCCTTTTATCTTTTGTTTTAAAGCATAAGAAAATTAAATATAATAAAGATAATCTCTTTGTCATAAGACAGTTTAATGCTAAAGTTAAGACTATGAAAAAATCTTTAGGAACTCTATCTTTATTAATAACTCTTACTCTTGTATCTTTAACATTCTCTTTAATGTTTAATGAGATATTTGATATTCAATTAGATATGTCCTCTCCATATGATGTTACAGTTATTGATAATGAAGAGAATTTTGATAAATATATTAATCATATTAAGAAAGATTATGAAATAGATGAGGTATTTACTTATCACGAATACTTTAATGATATAAACTATGTTAATGATAACTTATCTTATGACTATCAGGGTTGGAGAGGTACTGATACTTATTTAAGAGTTAGTGATTATAATAAATTATTAGAACTTAAAGGAAGAGATCCTATTACTTTAAAATCTAATCAATATTATATTCATTCATCTAGTAGTAGTTATGATGGAATTATGGATATAAAAGATAAACTTAAGACTATTAAAGTAGGAGATAAATCTTTAAAATTAAAAGGTGTTACCGATACTTATTATACTTCTAGTTGGTCTTATGGTAATGGTTTTGTTATTGTTGTACCTGATACTGTTGTTGATGTGTTAAAGAGAGAATCTGATACTTTAGTAGTTGATACTAAAGAAGAGACTAAGGAAGAGTTAAACAATGAACTTATTAATATTTTAAATAAAGATATCTGTGAAACTGATCCTGATACAGGAACAACTTATTGTTATGCTTCTGCTAATGTCTTTGTAAAAGGTTATTATATGGCTATGAATAAATCTGTTATGACGATTATGAACTTCACTTTATTCTATCTAGCCTTTATCTTTACAGTAGTAACTGGTACTATTATCGCTGTTCAAAGTATTAATGATGCCATTACTTATAAGAAGTATTATGATACTTTAAATAAACTAGGTCTTAATAAAAGAACTATCTTAAAGACAGTTAGAAAACAATTATTAGTTTATTTCTTATTCCCAGTAATACTTCCATTTATTATTAACTTTTCTATTAGTACAAGTCTAAATCATATCTTTGCACCATTCCTTAGTAGTAATACCTCTTACTTATCATTTATCTTCTTAAGTTCTGGATTATTTTTAATAATCTATCTAATCTATTACTTAGTCTCTTATTTCTCATTTAAAAGATGTTTGGAGTACTAGAATGAAAAATAGTAAATTATTAATTAAAATAGTAACAATTATTATTACTATTTTTCTTGTTTGTTTTATTATATATGCCGTTAGATTAGGACTTTTAGAAGATAAAGAGATACTTGTTTCCTATATGAAGTCTTTAGGATTTATCGCTCCTTTATTCTTTTTATTCTTACAAGCCTTCCAAGTAGTTTTTCCTGTTATTCCAGGAGGTGCATCTTGTCTTGCCGGAGTTCTTGCTTTTGGTCCTCTTGAAGGTTTTGTCTATAACTATTTGGGTTTATCAATTGGTAGTGTTATATCTTATTCTTTATCTAAAAAATATGGTCTTAACATAATCTATAAACTATTTGATAAGTCTTTAGTAGATAAATATCTTAAGTATATTAGAAATAATACCTTTAAAAAGATATTCTTTTTAGGTATCTTAATACCAGGAGCCCCTGATGATTTACTATGCTATATAGCAGGGATAAGTAATATTAACTTAAAAGAATTTATAATCTATATAATATTAGGTAAGCCCTTAACTCTTATCTTTTATAGTATTTTTTATATGATACTTTGATATTGACTTAAGAGTTTTAGATATATAAAATAAATATTAGAAAGGTTTGATTTATGGAAAAAATATTAATTATAGAAGATGATAAAACTATTAGAGAAGAGTTATCTATATTACTTACTAATAATAATTATGATGTTAGTAGTATAGAAGAGTTTCTTGATATAGAGAAATCTATTAAAGATATAAATCCTGATTTAATTCTATTAGATATTAACTTACCTAATACTGATGGATTTAAAGTAATTAAAGAAATAAAAAGAGTTACTTTAAAACCAGTTATCTTTGTTACTAGTAGAAATACTTTAGAAGATGAGATAAAGAGTTTAAATAGTGGAGGATATGACTTTATTACTAAACCTTATAATAAAGAGTTATTACTACTTAAGATTAGAAAATGTTTAGATGAAGTTAATCCTAAAAATCATAAAGAACTTATAGTAAATGGAGTAGTATTAGATTTACACTTATCTAAAATTAAATATCAAGATAAAGAGATAGAACTAACAAGAAATGAGTTTTTACTTATGTATTATTTATTCTTAAA
>CALVJE010000064.1 GCA_944331725.1 uncultured Bacilli bacterium
CCATTATGAAAAGGATTATATTCAGCGATAATACCAACTATATGTTTAGACAAAGTAACACCCCTTTCTTAATTTGTTTACTAATTATAACACTGTTTTAGTAGTAAATCAATATCACTTTAAATAACTACTATCTAGATAAACTTTAGTATATATTTTATCTTTAGGATAATCTTCTATTCTTTTATTATCAATAATCGCTTGCCTTTGCATTAAGTTTTTATTATATGCCTTCCTAGCACTATCATCATAAAAAGTAATGATTCCTCTATCTTTTCTATCATCAAGTCTTTCTATACCTTGTTCTATTAATTCTAAATATCTATTACTCATAATACTCTCTTTATATTTATCTACTAAATCTTTATTAACTTTAACATCTGTTTTCTCTAGATTATATACCTCGGCAACTAAACTTAAAGCTTCTTTAAAAGATATGTTTTCATAGTCTTTTACATAATCAAAAACATTACCACCATAACCACATCCAAAACAATACATTAAGTTTTTATGATTAACTACTCCTAGTGAAGGTGTTTTTTCAATATGAAATTGACATAAGAACATAAAACTATCAGTTGAATATAGTCTTATTTCATCGAGAGTATTATTAGCAAGGACAAATGGCAACAAACTAGAATTAAGCATAACATAATAAATATACTCTTCATCAAATAAATTTTGTAAAAAATAACTATCATTAACAATACGTTTTAATTTTTTATAGTATGGATTATCCTCGTATCCTTCATACTTTAATAAAGTATTTTTAATCTTAAAGTAATCTCTTGTTTTTAATCCTTCAGTGCATCCTTTAATAACAAATTCTTCTATAGTTAACTGCAATATTTCATCAATATTTTTAGTCATTATATCACCTCAAAACTATTGAATATTATTATACACACTTTTACAAAATCTTCAAATAGTTATATAATAATTATGAGGATGATATTATGAAACTTATAACTGCATATGAAAATTTTCTAAATTACTGTGAGTTTGAAAAAGGGCTTTCTAATAATAGCATTAAAAGTTATGGTTATGAGATGAAAGACTATATTAGTTTTTTAGAAAAAGAAAAGTTAGATAATACAAAAAATATAACTAAAGATATTATAACTAAATATCTAAAATCCTGTTATGAACGTAATGAAGATAGTAAAACTGTCGCTCATAAACTTACTACTATTAAAAACTTTCATAACTATTTAGAAAAGTCCGAAAACGAGACTAATAATCCTAGTGAATTTGTAGATAGACCTAAAACTACTAAAACACTTCCTCATAGTTTAACTATAGAAGAAGTAGATAAACTCTTGGATATAGAACTAAATACCCCATTTGACTATAGGAATAAAGCTATGTTAGAATTAATGTATGGTTCAGGACTAAGAGTATCTGAACTTATTAGTCTTACTGTTTATGATATTGACTTTAATAATGATATCATTAGAATTAAAGGTAAAGGTAGTAAAGAGAGAATTGTTCCTATTAATGATATTTGTAAGTATTATTTAAATTTATATTTAGATAATAGACATCTACTATTAAAAAAGAAACAGTCTGATGCTTTATTTTTAAATTCTAGAGGAACAGGTATTTCAAGGCAAGGATTCTTTAAGAATTTAAAAGAGATTTTAAAAGAAAAAGGACTTGATCCTGATATATCTCCCCATAGTTTAAGACATTCTTTTGCAACACATTTATTAAATGGAGGAGCAGATCTTAGAAGTATTCAAATGCTTTTAGGACACTCTGATATTGCTACTACCCGTATATATACACATATTACTAATGAGAAAGTTAAGAATGATTATTTAGATAATCATCCAAGAGCTAAAAAGGAGAATTGATTATGAGATTTAAAAGAATTTTTTTAATGGTTTTAGATTCCTTAGGAGTAGGGGAAGCACCTGATGCTGCAAATTATGGAGATGGTGGTGCAAATACATTAGGGCATATTAAAGAAAATTATGATTTATTTATTCCTAATCTTGCTAAGATAGGTTTCCTTAATACTTTAAATATGAATGAGAATACGGAAGTTGATGCTTATTATACTATAGCAAGACCTAATAATGCTGGTAAAGATACATTAGCAGGACATTATGAAATGATGGGAATTACATCAAATATTCCTTTTAAAACATTTAATGAGAATGGTTTTCCTATCGCTTTAATAGATGAAATAGAGAAAGTAACAGGTCGTCGTGTTATTGGTAATAAATGTAGTAATGATAATAGTATTATTAATGAACTTGGTGAAAGACAACTTGATTATGGTTCTTTAATTGTCTATACATCTGCTGATTCTGATTTACAAATAGCTGCTCACGAAGATATTATTAGTCCTGAAATTTTATATGAATATTGTGAAAAAGTTCGTGAATTAACTCTTAAAGATGAATTTCTAGTAGGTAGAGTTATCGCTAGACCTTTTACTGGTAGTAAAGGGAAGTTTAAACTAAATAATGCAGGTAGAAAAGATTATCCTGTTGCACCTCCATCTAGAACTATATTAGATGATTTAAATGATAACAATTATAATGTTATTGCTATTGGTAAAATGAATGATATATTTAGTAAAACAAGTATTAATAAAAGTTTAAAAGCAAATTCTAATATAGATGCAATTAATAAGTTAACTAATATAATGGATAAAAAGTTTACAGGTCTTTGTATGGTTAATCTATGTGATTTTGATAGTTTATATGGACATTTAAGAGATGTTGAGGGTTATGCTAAGGCTATAGAGGAATTAGATGTAGAAATACCATTATTATTAAATAAGTTAGAGATGGATGATTTATTTATAATAACAGCAGATCACGGTAATGATCCTATTTTTAAGGGTAATGATCATACAAGAGAAAATGTTCCTTTAATTATTTATAGTAGAAGTTTTAAAAATCCTAAAAGATTAGAAATACAAGAGACTTTAGCGAATATAGGAGCTACTATAGCAGATAATTTTGATGTTAATGCCCCAGAAATAGGTACTAGTATTTTAGATGAATTAGAATAGGGAAGGGGAGTAATAGAAAAACTAATAGACAAAAATTTCTATTAGTTTTCTTCTTGTTTTTCATAACTTGAACATATAGTTTGTTCTTGATCACAAACTTCATCTTTTGGACAGTCGCAGTTGCTACTAACTTTTATTTCTTCTAAGTCACATTCTTGGTTGTTTTTATTATATTTACAACTATCAACATCACATTTAATACTTTGTTTCTTTTTCATTATTTTATCTCTCCTTCAATATTATATTTCCCAGAAAATACAATATTATTCCCCTATTTTTAATATTCACTTCCCCTACTTTGATTTTTATAAAATAGAGTAGCAGTATTAATAATATAGTATTAAATAAGTAATGAGAGATATTAGCGTTAGTTAATTAAAGATATTATAGTTATAGTTAGATTAGATAAATATGTTATATATAAAGATAATAACTTAATATCTTTATGTTTATAACTTATATTAATATATAAGAAGGATTTAAATAAAATACTACATATAAGACTTATAAGTAATTTATAAATAATTGATAATTATCCATCTTTAAAACTAATTTATTCAACTTCCTATAATATATGTTATGTTAACTGATGTAATAATTCTGAAAACATAATGCTATAGATATAACATTAACTATATTTAATATATAGTTTTAAGATGCAGATATTAAGGCAATAAATAGCAATATTACTCCTATAGTTGCGGTTATAATTGCTGGTATAACTGTTTTATTATATAATGTATTTTCATCATCTGAATCTGAAGTTTTCTCATCTTCATCATCTGTAATTAATAATTTTTTTAATTTACTATTAATACTTGCTAAATAACCAACAACTAAACAAATTAATAATATTAACAATATAGGAAAAACATAAGTTATAAATAAACCATAATAAGTATTATAAGTAATTAAATTAGAAACATTATCTACCGTATTACTATCTAACATAAAATAAACACCTCTCTATAATTAGATTATATCAAATAGTATAGTACTTCTCCCCTACTTCATAAACACTTTACATTTAGTTTACATAATCTAAAAATAAAAGACTTCTATTTATTATATAAAAGTCTTTTTTATTACACAATCTATATTATACTTTTCTTGATTGTATCTCTGCTATCTTTTCAAGCACTTCTTTTGCGTTAGTTTCATTAATTTCACTATATCCAAGTTCTCTTAAAGCTTGTACTTTAGCAGTATTTAATTCTTGTGTACGACTAAGTTTTTCTTCTTTCTTCATTTCAATATCTTGAACAAATCTCTTATGTGTTTCTGCGATCTTATTTTTAGAAGCCCCACCATTATGATATAGAGTCATAGCAGAGAATAAAATACTTTCAAATATAAATTGTTTATCTTTATCAAATGCAAATTCTAAAGGTGCTGTAAATCCCATAGACTTAGACATATAAGCTAATATATATTTTAATTCATCAGTTGTCTCCATAGATTGTAAATAATGATATAAATATACATAAGTATTATAGGTATCTTTTGTTTTATCTTCTGATAACTTTTCTTTTAAAAGATTTATAATATCTGCTAATATCTCTTGTTCTTTTTTATTAAAACTTTTTAAATCTGCTAGAACTTCTCTATTTGATGAGTCTTTAACTCCTTCATTTAATCTATTTTCAACTTCAATAATATAATCACCAGTAACAGTTACTCCACTTATACTTTCTTCATCATCTATATTTAATAAAGCAAGTAATTTCACAGCTTTTTCTTTAGGCCATAATGATATGCTGTCCATTGCCAAATAATTATATAACATCTGTCTTGATACCCCTAAATATTTAGCTAATCTAACTTTTGATATACCAAGTTCACTTAATAACTCATTAACTTTTTTCATCATTACCCTCCTATTAACATTTTAATTAGTTTGACAAGATTAGTCAAGTAAAATCTGTGTAAAATACTTTACAAAAGAAAAAGAGATACTTTATCATCTTCTTTTAAAGTAGATACCATAATTTTTTATCGTCTTTTCTAACTTCTTTAACTATTCCACCACCTAAACAGTATTCACCAAGATAGAAAACACAAGCTTGTCCAGGAGTTACTGCTTTCACATTATCATATCTAACTAATATTTCTCCATTATCTAGATATTCTAATTTAACAGGCACATCAGGGGCTCTATATCTAAATTTAGCAGTACATTCTGTTGGTCTTTCATCACAGTTAAAGTTAATAGTATCTAAAAGAGCACTATCTGAGTAAAGATATTTATTATTCTCCCCTTCTGCTACATATAAAACATTCTTATTTAAATCTTTACCTACAACAAATAATTTATCTTTAGTACCACCAATATCAAGACCTTTTCTCTGTCCTATTGTATAATACATTAGACCAATATGTTCTCCTAATACTTCATTAGTATCTATATTAACAATATTACCCTTTTTATTAGGTAAGTAATTCTTAAGAAAATTCTTAAAGTTTCTTTCTCCAATAAAACAAATACCTGTAGAATCTTTTTTCTTTGCTGTAACTAAATCATATTTTGATGCTATTTCTCTTACATCTTTTTTATCTTTAATATCACCTAATGGAAATAAAACATTTTTAAGTTGTTCTTTAGATACTTGAGATAGAAAATAAGTCTGATCTTTATTATGTTCGTGACTTCTCATAAGTCTACCATTTTCTATTTTGGCATAATGACCTGTAGCGATAAATTCAGCTCCTAGTTTTTTCGCTTCCTTAACAAATAAATCAAATTTAATGTATTTATTACACATAATATCAGGATTTGGTGTTCTTCCTTTTTTTAATTCATCTAAAAAGTAAGTAAAGACATCATCCCAATATTCTTTAATAAAGTCTACACGATGTAGTGGTATATTTAGTTTATCACAAACCTTTTTAGCATCATTATAATCTTCTTCTTGAGGACAGATATTATTATTTAAATTAGGATTACCTAAAAAGTCATTATTAATAGAACTATCCCAGTTTCTCATAAACAGTCCAATAACATCATATCCTTGTTCTTTTAAAAGGATAGCAGCGACAGATGAATCTACTCCACCACTTATTCCTACTACAACTTTTCCTTTAGACATATTACCACCTCTAATTCGTACTAATTATACTACAAATGTTTTTGACTTTCAAGAAAATATATGATAATATAATATTCCATTGCTGACATATAGGAAGTGATACAAATGAAAAGTGTTGATGATAAAAACATTAAAGAAAGTATTTTAGATTGTAATAAAAAAGTCGCTCCTTCTCTTGATACATTTTTGGGGACTTCTTTAGATAATTTAATATTATTTAATATTTCAGAGCAAACTGGATTAGATGAAGTTAATAGTTTAATTTTATTTGTTTTTTTAGGTATTATTTGTACTGGAGCATATGGTTACAAATTAGGAAAAACTTTTGAAAA
>CALVJE010000065.1 GCA_944331725.1 uncultured Bacilli bacterium
TTAATCATAAGCACCAACCTTTCTTCTAGGTTGATTTTTTCATATAAACGAAAAAATCAATCATTTCTGATTGATTCTATATATCAAAGTTCAAATAGTTCGAACAGATTTCCCAATGGTGGAGATGAGGAGATTCGAACTCCTGTCCAAAAATAAAGCTACATAAACTTCTACAAGTTTAGATGATTAAATAATTTCAAACTATTTTCTAGTAACCATCAACTAATAAAATAGTTCAAGTCTAAAAGATTCCATTATAGCCTAGACAAACTATAACTATATCCTGCTAAAATAAACCATCTTAACTTAACACAGGAAATTAAGAGAAGACAGTGCATTTACCTATATTAGGCGAAAGCTAACTCAGTGTTTTTATTAAATAAGTTAGCAAATGCTGTTTTAATACTGTTTCCAGTTATATTTAATTTAGTTTGTAACGTAAACAACTCGACTTGCCATTTATGCTCTATTATTCCTGTCGAAACCAAAGCATCCCCAAATACACCTAAATTATATCACAGAAGTATCAAAAAAGCAAATACCAATAGTTACCAATATCTATTTATATTTATTAAGTTTAGCAGCTTCCCTCTTCAAATCTCTTTCTTTAATACTTTCTCTTTTATCATAGTTTTTCTTACCCTTACATAACCCAAGTTCTATCTTTGCTTTTCCTCTTACAAAATAAAGTTTTAAAGGTACAAGAGTATAACCATCTAGTTTTAATTTATTATCTAACTTTTTAATTTCACTCTTATGAAGTAATAATTTTCTACTACGAGTTTCTTCGTGATTAAAGATATTACCTTCTTTATAATGATCTATAAACATATTAACAAGATAAACTTCTCCATCCCTTATAATAGCATAACTATCTTTAATAGAAGCTTTCCCAAGCCTTATAGACTTAATCTCTGTACCTTTTAAAACAATACCAGTTTCATAAGTATCTTCTATAAAATAATCAAACTTAGCACGTCTATTAATTATCTCCATTGTAATCACTCCAACACTTACTATAACTTCTTAACAATTTCAAAGTCAATAGTCTTTGCCTCTTTAGAAGCATCAACTACTTTAATTAATACTCTCTCCCCAATAGTATATTTAATATGACTCTTCTCACCTACTAAAGTCATTCTCTCCTCATCAAAAACAAAATAATCATTCATAAGTCTAACAGGTACTAATCCTTCAACTAAATTATCAAGTTCTACAAACATACCAAAACTCATTACTGATGATATTGTTCCTTCAAACTCTTCTCCAATATGACTTTCCATATATTCAGCCATCTTCATATCTTCAACTTCTCTTTCACAATCAACTGATGCTCGCTCCATCGCTGAAGAATGATCAGCCACAAAGATAAGTTTTTCTTCATAATGATTAATTGTATGACTACTTAAATCATTATTAAATAAATACGTTCTTAAAAGTCTATGTACAGTAGTATCAGGATAACGTCTTATAGGAGAAGTAAAATGAGTATAACAACTACTACCTAAACCAAAGTGTCCAAGATTAGTAGGAGAATATACCGCTTTCTGCATACATCTAAGTAATAATGATGTAAGTATAGGTCCTTCTTTTTTATCTTTAACAAACTTAAGTAATTTTTGAACAGCAATACTCTTATTACCTTTTAAATCTCCAGTTACTTGATATCCTAAATTACTAACAAAACTTAAGAAGTCTCTCATCTTCTCTTCTTTAGGACTTTCGTGAATACGATAAATAAATGGTAAATCCATATTATATATATGAGTTGCCACACATTCATTAGCAGCGATCATAAAGTCTTCTATTAATTTTTCTCCAGTTCCTCTTTCTCTTTTAGTTATCTCATAAGGAACACACTTTTCATCTACAAGTATCTTCGCTTCATCAACATCAAAATCTAAGTATCCTCTTCTTACTTTCATTTTCCTAAGAATACTAGCAAACTCACTCATAGTCTTCAAATCATCAACAAACTCTTCATATCCTTCTGGTACAATATTTTTCTCTAAAATACTATTAACATTTTTATAAGTCATCTGTTTTCTAGATCTAATTACACTAGGAAAAATATCATAATCTAGCATTTTACCTTCACTATCATATTTCATAACACAACTAATAGCAAGTCTATCAACTCCTGGATTTAAGGAACAAATTCCATTAGAAAGCTCGTGAGGAAGCATAGGTATAACTCTATCAACAAGATAAACAGATGTACCTCTATCCATAGCCTCTTTATCTAAAGGACTTCCCTCTTTAACATAATAAGAAACATCAGCAATGTGAACACCAAGAGTATAAGTATCGCCACTCTTTTCAATAGATATCGCATCATCTATATCTTTAGTATCATCACCATCTATTGTAAATATTTTTTCTCCGCGTAAATCACGTCTACCTTTTAAATCAGCATCAGTTACTTCCATAGGTAAAGACTTAACTTCTTCTTCCACATCTTCTGGAAAACTAGTATTAATATCATATTTATATACGATTGATAAAATATCAACCCCAGGATCATTCTTATGTCCTATTATTTTAACAACCTTACCCTCTGCTTTCTTATTACTAATTCTTTTAATAATCTCTACAACTACTTTATGTCCATCAACAGCATTAAGACTATTTTCTTTAGCAACTACAACCTCTAAATTAACTTTATCTTCATCCAAAGTAACATAACCAACATTATTCTTAAAATTAATCTCTCCTACATAAGTATTACTCTCGTGTTTTAATACTTTAACAATTCTACCTTCGACTTTATCAAGGCCTTTTTGACTAACTTGCTCAACAACCACTAAATCCCCGTGTATCGCACCATTAATATTTTCTTTAGGAATATAAATATCTACATCACTATTATCAACATCTACAAAGCCAAAACCCTTTTTATTAGAATGAAGAACTCCCTTAAGTAAATGACTATCACTAAACAACATATATTTATCTTTATTAGTATGATAAATTAATGTTTCTATTTCTAATTCTCTAAGTACTTTCAACAATTTCTCAAGATTATCACTACCTAGTTTTTCTTCAATCTCAAAAACACTAAGACTTTTACCTTCTTCTTTTAATATTTTTAATATATCTTCTTTCATTTATAAAACCTCGATTCTTAATACCATTTTACTCTATATTTAATATAATGTAAAAGAAAAAAGACATAATTTAATGTCTTTTACATAAATGAATCTACTAAACATATAACAAAGAAAAGAAAACCTAATACCATAGTTATTCTAGTAATAACTAATTCACTACCTCTTTCTTTTCTATTCTTAAATAAATCAGTAGAATTTCCTGAAAGAATTTGTGCAGCACTTTCAGCTTTACCACTTTGTAATAGAACTATTATTATTAATAGGATAGATACTACTAATAAAGCTATTTGCATCTATAACACCTCCGTTAGATTTCGTTTATGTGTTTCAAACTGTTAATATAATAGCATAACTACAAAAGAAATGCAAGTAAAAGAGCCTATCTACTAAGCTCTTCTTCAATTCTCATTAACTGATTATATTTACAAATTCTATCTGTTCTTGACATAGAACCAGTCTTAATTTGACCTAAATCAAGTCCAACAGCAAGATCTGCTATAGTTGTATCTTCAGTCTCCCCACTTCTATGAGAAATAACTGTTTTATAATTATGTGCTTTAGCAAGTTCAATAGTTTCAAGTGTCTCAGTAATAGTACCAATTTGATTTACTTTTAATAGAATTGCATTACCAGCTTTATTATCAATACCTTTTTGTAGACATTCTTTATTAGTAACAAATAAATCATCACCAACAAGTTGAATCCTATCTCCAAGTAGCTCAGTTACTTTACTAAATCCTTGAAAGTCATTCTCATCAACAGGATCTTCAATAGAAATAATTGGATAAGTATTAACTAAATCTTCATAGTATTTAATTAACTCATCAGTACTAAGTACTTTACCTTCTCCTACAAGATTATATTTACCATCACTATAGAACTCTGATGCTGCAACATCAATTGCATAACAAACATCTTTTCCTGGTTCATATCCAGCACGTTTAACCGCTTCAGTAATTAACTCAAATCCTTCTTTATTAGTCTTAAGATTAGGAGCAAAACCACCTTCATCTCCAACACTAGTAGCATATCCTTTTTCATTTAAAACATTTTTAAGACTATGAAATACTTCAGCACCAACTCTAACTCTTTCGTGAATAGTATCTCTTTGTGGTATAATCATATACTCTTGAAAATCTAATGAATTATCAGCGTGTGCACCACCGTTTATTATGTTCATCATAGGAACAGGTAAAGTCTTACCATCTCCAACATATTGATATAACTCTTTACCGCAAGCTTTAGCAGCAGCCTTTAAACAAGCCATAGAAATACCAAGTATAGCATTAGCACCTAATTTACTCTTAGTCTTAGTACCATCTAACTCTAACATTTTATAGTCTATTTCTTTTTGTTTAGTAACATCCATTCCAATTAGATTATCACGTAAAATAGTATTAACATTATTAACAGCATTTAATACTCCTTTACCATTAAATCTACTCTTATCTCCATCTCTCATTTCTAAGGCTTCTCTTTCTCCTGTAGAAGCTCCACTAGGAACAGCAGCCCTACCCATAACACCATTATCAAGTATTACATCTACTTCAACAGTAGGATTACCTCTTGAATCTAATATTTCTCTTCCTATAATATTTTTTATATTCATAAACTCATCCTCCTCTAAACATCTATATTATATCACTATTTTACTATTTACTACACAATTTTTACTAAAAAAATGTGAAACACTATTTATGATTTTTTAACGTTTTGTTTCACATTTTTCTTATTCTTAAATTCTCTCATTGACATTGCAGAAACCATTCGTACAGGAACAATAGTACAACCCTCTATTTGTTCTGCAACAGCAACATAAGCTTCAGAATAAAAATCTCCTAACGTACTAGCAGTATATGTAAGATCCATAAGAGAACTTTCATCTATAAGTTTATTAACTCCTAAATTTAAATCATTCAATTTAAATTCATAGTCAACAGGATTATTTTCTCCATAAGTAACAAATATTCAAAACAAATATTTAAACCCTAACTCTCCCGCTTCCTTTATATTATTTTCAAAAGTACCTATATCACTATTCTTATCAAAAGTAAGTATTAAAGTATTATAATCTTTATCTTCAAAATTAATCAACATTTTTAAAACTCCTAACTATATCTCTAAATTCATCCCCTCTATCCTCACATTGTTTATATTGATCCCAAGAAGCTGATGCAGGACTAAGTAACACTGTATCTCCACTCTCTACAACACTATTGATATAATTCATCGCTTCACTTAATTTTTCAAAAGTATTAGTCTTAATACCAACACTATCACCATATTCTTTAACCCTATTACGACACTCTCCAATACCAACAATTTCTTTAACAGGACTAATAAAATTATCTAAATCGTGAAAATCTTGACCTCTTTCAAGTCCTCCTAGTATTAAGATAACATTTTTATCAAATGATGATAAAGCGATAGTAGTACACTTAGTATTAGTAGCCTCTGTATCGTTATAATAATCTACACCATTAACTTTATCTATAAACTCTAATCTATGTCTAACCCCTGTAAATGTCTTTAAAACAGAAACTATAGACTCATTATCAACACCAACTTCTTTAGCAATCATTAAAGCCCCAAGAGCATTCTCAACATTATGATTACCCTTAAGTAAGAATTCTTCACGATTCATAATAAATTCATCATAGTAATAAAGTTTATAATCAATAAAGTACGCCCCATTTATTTCTCTTTTAGAAGAAAAATATTTAACATTGCTATTTATATCAGAAATACCATTCATCACATCATCATTTTCTATATTAACAATAGCAGTATCTAAATCTGTTTGTTTAGCAAAAAGTTTAAGTTTTACTTTTTTATATTCATCATAACTTCCAAAGAAATCTATATGAGCTTCTGACAAATTAGTCATTAAAGCAATATGAGGTCTAAACTCTTTCATATTCGCTAACTGTTGACAAGATACTTCCATTACAATAATATCTCCACTCTCTAATTTATCTAAAAAACTACATAAAGGATATCCTATATTACCTGCTAAATGTACTCTTTTACCACTTCTTTTAATCATCTCATAAGTAAGAGTTGTCGTAGTAGTCTTACCATTAGTACCAGTAATACCAATTAAAGTAACATCATCTGGTAATAGTCTATAAGCCATCTCTGCTTCATTAATAACTTCTATTCCAAGTTCTAAAGCTTTAACTACATATTTATGATCATTTCTAATACCAGGATTTTTAATAACATAATCAAAACTATCATCAAGTAAATCATCAGGATGACTATCAAATAT